>JAVJRE010000003.1:300000-432500 GCA_040218575.1 Alphaproteobacteria bacterium
GCGGTCCGTGACCGTTATCGCGGCCATTCATGACGGCCGGCAAAGCTGGATTGGCTGCGATACGCAGGCCACATGGGGCGATACCTTCAAGGCCTGCTGTGGCCCGAAATGGGTGCGGGCCCATGGCTGGGCGCTGGGTCATGCCGGCGATGGCCGGGTTGCCGATTTGCTGAAGGACTCGGCCCGCGACCTGCTGCACCATCTGGCGCGGCCGATTGATCTGACGGAGCGGCTGCGCCTGCTGTTTGACGCGCACGGTATTGCCGGGGCCGCGGACGGCGATGGTGAGCCGCGCGGCGCCAGACGCTATGGCCAGGCCATGATCCTGGCCAGGCCCGGTGCGGTGTCGAGTCTGGCCGGCGATCTGGCGCTGCATCGGGTGCGGCGCGGTATGCTGTGGGCCGAGGGCTCGGGCGAGAGCTATGCGGCCGGGGCCGGCCATGCCCTGGCCCGCACCGGGCAGCCGGCGCCGGAGGTGCTGCGCGCCGCCGTGCGCGCCGCCATGACGTTTGATCCGGCCTGTGGCGGCCGGGTGTGGACCGCCTGTTTGGGCGGGGCGGCCTCGGCAGGCGTGGGCCGTGGCCGGCAGGCGCGGCGGCTCATTAGCTGAATCTAAGGGAAATCATGGGAAAGCAGGGGCCATACCGACGAACCGCGTCCGGCTCCTGATGCTTGTGTCCACTGCCCTCTCACGCCACACCCGCGGCCTGCGGTCGCGCTTTGCCGAATGGTGGCATGGCGGGCCGGCCGGTGACGGCGCGTCAGCCTGGCCGCCGCCCGAAAATCTTGCGCCAGCCATGGCCCCACTGACGGGCGCCGCCGCCGCCGCAGACGGGCCGCACGCGGCCGATGACCGCCCGGCCGAACCCACGGGCGGTGTCGCTGATCCCTATGACGACGCCCGCGTCGCCGCCCTGGAGCATTTGTGGGGCGAGGGCCAGGCCGCGCCTGGCGACGGCGAGCTGACCATGGACCTGGCCCGCCCTGTCGGGCTGACCAGCGAGATGACGGTGCTGGATGCCAATGCCGCCATGGGGGCCGCCGGGCGTCTGCTGGCCCAACGCTTTGGCTGCTGGGTGACCTGCGCCAGCACGTCGCCGCTGCTGGCGGCGCGTGGTCAGTACTATGCCCAGAAGGCCGGGCTCGGGCGCAAGGCATCGGTCAGCTATCGCTTGCCCGGTGCGACGCTGCCGAAGAAGACCTCCTATGATTGCCTGATCATGCGCGACCTGCTGTGTGCCGCGCCAACGCCCATGGACTTTCTGCCACGTCTGCTGCAGGTCATCCGCCCGTCAGGTCATCTGGTGCTGATCGATCTGGTCAGCGGCGATCATCCGTTGGACGATGACGACCGGCACCGACTGAGCCGGCTGGAGGGCTATGCCATACAGCCTGTGAGCGTGCCGTGGCTGGAGGAGATATACGCCGCCGCCGGGCTTGATGTGTGGGTATCGGAGGACATGACGGACCGTCTGCGCCAGGTGGCTGAACAGGGTATGCGGCGCTTCCTCCACAACCCGCCGGCGGAAGGTGTTTCACCGGTCGTTATGGCCGCAATCGATCGTGAGATAGCCCGTTGGGAAACCCGTTTCCGCCTGTTCGATGGGGGTCGGATACGGGTCCACCGGACCTATGCCACACGGGCCGGAACGCGAGCCGGCGCCGGGGCGCTCACCTGGGATTCGGAGAACCCGGCAGACCAGCCCCGCGGCCGTTGACAGGCCCGGGGCGGCTCCGTATGGTCCGCCGCTTCCCTGCCCACCCATATTTTCGGTTACGCCATGAAAGTCATCAATTCGCTGAAGACGGCAAAAACCCGCCACAAGGCGTGCCGCGTCATCCGCCGCAAGGGCCGGGTTTATGTGATCAACAAGACCAATCCGCGCTTCAAGGCCCGCCAGGGCTAGGGCAGCGGTCAGCAACCATTTCGGGGCGCCCTTCGGGGCGCCCTTTTTTTGTGCCTGCGGCTGGCCGGGCGGCGCGGCTTGCCGGACGGCTTTCACCGCCCGGCCGGGACCGCTAGGTTGAGCGCAGACGCTGGCCGGCTCACCCATAGCGCGGTCTGCATGCACTGCGGGTTCACAGGATCGCCGGATAGGCAGGGTCCGGAAAACCAGCCAGAGAGACAGAGGGACAGCCGCCCATGCTCATGCCGGAGCCCGACCCGTCGGTTATCGCCCGCCGCCGTGAGATCGCCCGTGACCTGGCGAATCTTCTGCCCGACGGCGCCGTAGTTGCCGATCTGGCAGCATTGAAGGCGTGGGAATCCGATGCGCTCACCGCCTATCGTCAGCCGCCGCTGATCGTTGTGCTGCCGGAAACAACGGAACAGGTCAGCCAGGTGCTGCGCTATTGTCATGGCAATGGCGTCAAGGTGGTGCCGCGCGGCGCCGGCACATCGCTGTCAGGCGGCGCCCTGCCACTGGCCGACGGCATCGTCGTGGCGCTGACCAAGTTCACGCGCATCCTCGACATCGATACTGACAATCGCACGGTCACCGCACAGTCCGGCGTCACCAACCTGGCCATCACCCATGCGGTGCAGGACCGGGGCTTCTTCTATGCGCCCGATCCGTCGAGTCAGGTTGTTTGCACCATCGGTGGTAATATCGCGGAGAACTCCGGCGGCATTCACTGTCTGAAATATGGCCTTACCACCAACAATGTGCTGGGTGCACAGGTGGTGATGATGGATGGCGAGGTGCTGCAGATCGGCGGCAAGGCACTGGACGCATCCGGCTATGACTTGATGGGCGTGCTGACCGGATCTGAAGGCCTGCTTGCGGTGGTGACGGAAGTGACCGTGCGCATCCTGCCAAAACCACCCTCGGTCAGCGGCCTGCTGGTTGCCTTTCCCACCATAGAAAGCGCCGGCGCCACCGTGGCGGCCGTGATTGGCGCCGGCATCATTCCGGCCGCCATGGAAATGATGGACCGCATCTCCATCGGCGCGACGGAAGCCTTCGTCAAGAGCGGCTATCCGAGCGATGCGGAGGCGGTGCTCATCGTCGAGCTGGACGGGCCGCCGGAGGAAGTGGCGGAGCTGACCGAGCGGGTCATGGACATCGCCCGCGCCGAGGGCGCCACGTCGGTCCGGGCCAGTCGCGACGAAGCGGAACGTCAGCTATTCTGGGCTGGCCGCAAGGCGGCCTTCCCGGCAATGGCGCGTCTTATGCCCGACTACTACGTCATGGACGGAACCATTCCGCGCGGCCGCATGCCGGAGGTTCTGAGCCGCATCGGCGAGATCGGCCGGCGCTATCAGCTTGCGGTGGCCAATGTGTTTCATGCGGGCGATGGCAATCTGCACCCGCTGATCATGTATGACGCCAGCGAAGCGGGCATGACCGAACAGGCGGAAGCCTGCGGCGCCGAGATCCTCAGGCTATGCGTGGAGGTGGGTGGCGTCCTGACCGGCGAGCACGGAGTCGGTGTGGAGAAACGCGATCTTATGCCGACCATGTTCAGCGATGACGATCTGAAGCAGCAGCAACGCCTCAAGTGCGCCTTTGATCCGCGGCAACTGCTCAATCCCGGCAAGGTCTTTCCGACACTCCATCGCTGCGCCGAACTGGGCCGCATGCATGTTCATCGCGGCCAGGTGCCGTTTCCGGACCTGCCGCGGTTCTGATTACGCCATGGCCACCATACTTAGTCCGACCAGCACGGCCGAAGTGCGCGAAATCCTCGCCTGGGCCGTCTCCGGCACCGTGCCACTGGCGGTGCAGGGTCATGGCTCCAGGGACTCCTATGGCCGACCGGTGGCCGCCCAGCACAAGCTGGTGCTGGAGCGTCTTGCCGGGATCATCAGCTATGAGCCGCAGGAGCTGGTCCTGACCGCCCATGCGGGCACCACCATGACGGAGATAGAGGCGGCGCTCGCGGCGGCCGGTCAAATGCTGGCATTCGAGCCGCCCGATCCGCGTTTCCTGTTCGGTGCGGCGACGGCCGGCACCCTCGGCGGTTGTCTGTCCACCAATCTGTCGGGGCCACGTCGGGTGAAGGCCGGGGCCGCGCGTGACCACTTCGTCGGGTTCCAGGCGGTCAGTGGCCGGGCTGAGATATTCCATGCCGGTGGCAAGGTGGTGAAGAACGTTACGGGCTATGACCTGCCGAAGCTGATGGCCGGTGCTTTTGGCACGTTGGGGGTGCTGACCGAAGTGACTATCCGGGTGGTGCCGGCGCCGGCCGACCGTTGTACGCTGGCGACAAGCGGCCTGACGGAAGAGGAAGCAGGGCGCGCATTGTCGGCGGCCCTCAACAGCCCCTATGAAGTGTCTGGTGCGGCACATCTGCCGGCCGCCGTTGCCAGTAGACTTGCCAGTGGACTTGCCGGTGGTGACAGCGGATCGCTGACCCTCGTGCGCCTGGAAGGCTTTCCGCGCTCCGTTGCGTCGCGGGCGGATTCCCTGGGTGACCTTCTGGCGGCGGCGGAAGGTTCGCCGCCGTGGCATGCGGTGCCGCCGGCGGTGGCTGACAAGGCATGGCTGGCGGTGCGCGATGTCTGGCCGCTGATTGGGGGAGAGGCCGGCGATGATTGTTTGTGGCGGATTGTTGTCCCGGCCGCCGCCGGTCCCGGCCTGGCTGCGGCCTTTGGCCGGGCCGTGGGCGGACGCAGCTTCTTCGACTGGGGCGGCGGTCTCGTCTGGCTTGCCACCGCGGCGGCTGTGACACGCGATACGGCCGGTGACCTGCGGCGGGCGGCGCAAACTCTGGGCGGTCATGCGGCGCTGGTTCGCGCGCCGGCCGATCTGCGACGCACCATACCGGTGTTCCAGCCGGAACCGGACGGCCGCGCCGCGCTGTCCCGTCGCGTCAAGTCCGGTTTTGACCCGGCCGGCGTGCTCAATCCTGGTCGCATGGTCGAGGGCGCATAGGATGCAGGTCAGCTTCAGCGCCGAACAGAAGAGTGATCCGGCCATCCGCATGGCGGAGTCGATTTTGCGCGCCTGTGTCCATTGCGGCTTTTGCCTGCCGGCCTGCCCCACCTATCAGGTGGCGGGCGACGAGCGGGACAGCCCGCGAGGCCGTATCTGGCTGATCAAGGACATGCTGGAAAGCGGCCGGATGGCGCCCGGTGAAAGCCGCCACATCGACCGATGCCTGTCTTGTCTCGCCTGCCAGACCGCCTGTCCCTCGGGCGTTGACTATCAGCACTTGGTGGATCTGGCGCGGGTTCGCATCGAGCGTGATGTGCCGCGGCCGCTGGCCGATCGCGTGCTGCGCGGTGGGCTTGATGCGGTCCTGACGCGGCCTGGCCTGTTCCGCCTGGCGGCGCTTGCCGGCATAGCCCTGCGCCGCGCCGCCGGCCTGTTCAGGCTGCGCTGGCCTGGCGCCGTCGGTCGGACGCTCGGTCTGTTGCCCGGGGTCTTGCCGCCGCCATCGCCCGTAGATCGGCCGGCCAGTTATTTCGCCACCAAGCCTGCCGGGGGTTTCGCCGGGAACGGGCCACGTCGGCGGGTCATGCTGCTGCCGGGCTGCGTACAGACTGTGCTGGCACCATCCATCAATGAGGCAACGGTGCGGCTGTTGCGGCGGGCCGGCTGTGAGGTGGTGGTGCCCACGGGCAGCGGCTGTTGCGGCGCCCTGTCCCATCACATGGGGCGAGAGGCGCGGGCCCTGCATCTGGCCGCTGCCAATTTGCGCGCTTTTGCTGCGGCGCTCGAAAACGGACCGGTGGACGCCATTGTCACCAATGCGGGTGGTTGCGGTGTGGTCCTCAAGGACTATGGCCACATGCTGGCCGGCGATCCTGAGCGGGCGGCGCTGGCGCAAAGTTTTGCCGAACGGGTCCGTGACATCGGTGAAGTTCTGGTCCAGGTGGGCCTGCCACAGGGCGCGGTGGGGGCATCCGGGACAAAGCCGGTGCTGGCCTATCAGGCGGCCTGCTCGCTCAGCAACGGCCAGAAAGGCGCCGACCATCATGCGGCACTTCTGACGGCCGCCGGATTTGCCCTGCGACCGGTCGCCGGGCCCGACTTCTGCTGCGGTTCCGCTGGCACCTACAACCTGACCCAGCCGCATATGGCGGCAGACCTGCGCGCGCGCAAATGGGTGGTTCTCCGCCGCAGCGGGGCGGTGGCGGTCGCTTCGGGCAATATCGGCTGCATGACCCATCTGGCCGCCGCGTCGGATGCCCTGCCACTGGTTCATACGGTGGAGCTGCTGGACTGGGCGACAGGGGGGCCAAGGCCCGCCACCCTCTGATACAAGCAATGATTGAATAACAGTAATAGTTTACACTTTATTAGATAGGATGACGTTAGGCTGTCCCGGCTTGCTGGTCAGGGAACGTGCCGCTCATGAAGGACTATGACCTTAGTCGTCTGAACCTGCTGCTTGTGGACGACAACAAGCACATTCTGTCGGTTCTGCGGACGGCGCTGAACGGCCTTGGTGTGCAAAGTATTCAGGAAGCCAATGACGGTGCCGAGGCGTTCGATGTGCTTAAACGCTTTGCCGCCGATATCGTGATTGTCGACTATCTTATGTCGCCCATAGACGGGCTGACCTTTACGCAGATGACGCGAACCGCCCGCGATAGCCCGGATCCATCCGTGCCAATCATCATGCTGACCGCCAACACCGCTATTCGCCAGGTTCGCGAGGCGCGTGACGCCGGTGTGACGGAGTTCCTCGCCAAACCGATCACTGTGCGCGCCCTCTATGAGCGGCTGCTGGCGATCATAGAGGAGCCGCGCCCCTTCATTCGCTGCTCCACCTATATCGGGCCTGACCGGCGTCGCCGTCATGATCCGGCCTATACGGGCCCCGACCGGCGGTTTGGTCAGGAAGGCGATGTCGGTAATGTCAAACGCACAGAGCATCTCAAGGAACGCCTGACGCGTCGTGAAACGGCCCGTAGCTGGCGACGGGTCAGCTGAGGTGGTGCGCCGACTGTCGCCCCTGGAAGAAGCCAGGTTGCACAAAGCGGATGCAGCGGTATCCCGGCTGAGTGTTCATACCAGCGGCTGGGCCGGCGAGCAGGCGACCACCTTGCGGAGGGCGCTCGGTGCCTACCGCGCCCGACCGTCGCCATTTTCCGGCCCGCTGCCGGGCCAGGGGGATACACCGCTGGACAGTCTGATGCGCACCGCCAACGACATTGCCGGCGTCACCGCGGTTGCCGGATATGATCTGGCGGCGGCCATCGGTCGCCTGATCTGCGACTATCTGCGCGATCTGCCGGCGGGCGCACAGCCTGATCCGGCCCTGCTGGAGCTGCAGGTGGCGGCCCTGCTGCGTGCCCTGGACGATGGCGGCAAACCTGGCGGCGGAGCAGAGGCAGTGGCCGGCCGTCAGGTTCTGCAGGCGCTGCGTCTGGCGCAACGGCGGCAAAAGCCGGACCGCAAAGGCCTCAGGCCAGACGGTTGATGCCGTCGAAGGCGGCCGTCTTGTAGCACTCGGCGAGCGTCGGATAGTTGAAGACGCTGTTGACGAAATAGTCGAGCGTCCCACCCAGGGCCATCACCGCCTGGCCGATGTGGATCAGCTCCGTGGCGCCCTCACCGACGATGCTGACGCCAAGCACATGACGTGTCTCGGCGTGGAACAGGATCTTGAGAACACCGAACGCGCCGCCGGAAATCTGCCCGCGGGCAATTTCGTCATAGCTGGCGCGTCCCACATCATAGGGCACACTGTCGGCGGTCAGTTCCTGCTCCGTGCGGCCAACCACGGAAATCTCCGGAATGGTGTAGATGCCATAGGGAAAGAGGTCGGGGGTGGACTGTGTTTCCAGACCGAAGGCGGCGCAGGCGGCAAGCCGGCCCTGTTCCATGGAGGTAGAGGCGAGGCTGGGAAAGCCGACCACATCACCGACGGCGAAGACGCTGGCGGTCGATGTCCGGTAGTGACCGTCAACCTGAAGATAGCCGCGATCATCCGCCTGCAGGCCGGCCGCCGGCAGGTTCAGCTCGTCGGTCGCTCCGTCGCGGCCGATGCAGCACAGCACCACGTCTACTGCAACCTGCTTGCCGCTCTTGAGGTGAACCGAGACGGCCTTGCTGTCTCGCCCGGCGTGTCTTTCCAGTCGCTCCACATCCTCGCCCAGGCGCAGGGTCATGCGGTTCTTGCGCAGAACATAGACCAGGGTGTCGATGATCTCATGATCGATGAAGGGCAAGAGCCGGTCACGGCGATCAATCAGCGTGACCCGTGCGCCGAGGGCGGAAAAGATCGTGGCGTACTCGCAGCCGATGACCCCGCCGCCGACAACCGCTATGGAGCGGGGAAGCGTGGGCAGACGCAGGATCTGATCGCTGTCGCACACCTGTACGCCGTCGCACTCATAGATCGCATGGCTGGAGGGCCTGGTACCCACGGCGATGATGATGAACGCCGCCGTAATGGTGCGCTGGCCGCGTCCTTCATGATAGTCAAGCCGCAGGGTATGCGGATCGGCGAAAGAGGCGGTGGCTGACAGCAGCTCGACGCCGTTGCGTTTCATCTGGTGGCGCACCACTTCGATCTCCCGTTCGATCACCTGATCGGTGCGGAACAGCAGATCGTCCATGGTGATGCGGTCCTTTACCGCATAAGAGGCGCCATAGACGCTGCGCTCGCGATAGCCGGACAGATGGAGGGCCGCTTCGCGCAGAGTCTTGGACGGAATGGTGCCGGTGTTGATGCACACACCGCCGACGACCGCTTTGCGCTCGACCACGGCGACCCGCTTGCCAAGCTTGGCCGCCTGCACCGCGGCGCGCTGGCCGCCGGGCCCGGAGCCGATCACCACCAGATCGAAGTCATAGGGGGCTGTGGCGGCAGACGGGGCCGCGGCCGTATCGGCTGGCGGTTCGGCCTGGTGCCGCTCGCGCGGGTTGCCGGCAACCGGCAAAACAGCAGTGTCCGGCGCGGTCATGAGCGGACTCCGGCCGCGGGGGTGAAGGGGCGATCCATCGGCGGAGTGTGGCCGAATGAGGTAAACACAGTGTTGCCAGATGCGGCCCGCCGGCATGGTGCTATCGCCACTCGCCCTTGCGCCCCGGTCGCGGCGATTTGCGGTTAATGACCAATTAACACCCGCCACGCACAATGGCCGGCCCTGAGCCCCCGTGATGTGAGGCCGTCGCTAATGGACCCATCGCCCGTGGACCCATCGCCTGTGGGTGGCCCCATGGAATCACCGGCCCTCGGCGTCCTGGTCGAAGCCAGCGCCAGCGGTGCCATTGCTATGGACCCCGCCGGCCGCATCATCATGGCCAATCCGGCGGCTCGGGCGATCCTCTCTGCAACGGCACCTGACGGTCTGATCGGGCGGGTGATGCCCGACCTGATCGAACCGCAGGACCGCCCGCAACTGACGGAGTGGCTGGCCGCGTCGCCGGCAGCCGATCAATCGGGCCTGTTCACAGTGCGTTATGACGCCGCCGGCGAAACCCGCTGGCTCGGTATGCTGGTGTCGTGGGTGGCAGCCGGCCACCAGTGGACGGCCGTGGCTACCTTTGCCGATGCCACCGACCGTATGCGACAGCGGGAAGAGCTGCAGGACCGCAGCCGCTTGTACCAGTCGGTCTTTGACTATGGCCTTGACGGTATTGGTATTGTGGATACCGATGGCCGAATGGTCCAGGCCAATGAGTCCCTGGCCCGCATGCACGGTTATCCGCGCGACGAGCTGGTCGGCATGACGGTCTTCGACCTGATGTTCGCGGAGGATGTCGATGACATTCGCCAACGGTTCGACCGGCGCGCCAGCGGCGAAGCGCCAGGTGTTTACTCGGTGGAGAATCGCTACCGCCAGAAGGACGGTACCGCCGTCTGGCTGCGCATTGCGGTGACACCGCTGGAGCTATCCGGCCAGCGCATGTTCCTGGCCATGGTTCACGACGTGACTCAACGCCGATCCTACGAAACCCGTCTCGAACAACAGCAACACAGCCTGGAAGAAAAGGTCACGGAACTGGAGGTCAACCAGGACGCGCTGGAGCGTCAGAGCCGGGAGCTGCGCGCTCTTGCCACGGCTCTCGAAAGCGAAAAACACCGGGCCGAGGAAGCCAATGAGGCGAAGAGCCGGTTTCTCGCCAATATGAGCCATGAACTCCGCACGCCGCTCAACGCCATTCTGGGCTTTTCAGAAATCATGAAGGGGGAGCTGATCGGCGACCTCGGCAGCAGCGCCTACCGCGACTATGCCGGCAATATCCATGAGAGCGGGGCGCATCTGCTGGCCCTGATCAATGATGTTCTGGACATGTCGAAGGTAGAAGCCAACCGCTATGTCCTGAACGAAACGGAGTTTGACCTGGCGGAAGTCACGGACGCGGCGCTCCGCCAGTTGCGGCCGCAGGCAGAGCGCGACCAGATCATGCTGGAGATGGCCGTGCCGGTGGGTGTGCGTTTGTGGGCCGACGAGCGGGTGGTTCGCCAGATGGTGCTCAACCTGCTGACCAACGCCGTCAAGTTTACGCCGCCTGGCGGCAATGTGGTGCTGAGCGTGGAGGGCGTTGATGACCGTCTGTCCTTATGTGTGCGGGACAATGGCATCGGCATTCCGCCCGGTGAGATTGACCGGGTGACCCGGCCCTTCGAGCAGGTGGTCCATGACGGAAGGGCGCCGCGTGCCGGCACCGGTCTTGGCCTTGCCCTGACCAAGTCACTGATTGAGTTGCATGGGGGCGCCCTGCGCCTTGACAGCCGGGTCGGCGAGGGAACCACGGCCCGCCTGGATTTCCCACCGGCGCGTCTGCGGGCACAGGCGCCGCTGGCACAGGGCCGCGCGATCTAGGGTCCGGTATCTGCCGGCCCGGCAGGCCCGCTGACCACCGGCGGCGAGCCGTTTTCTCCGGCCCGGGCGGCCTCGGTTTCCTGTTCCTGCGGCGAGACGGAGGCACTGCGGGCTTCGCGCAGGACCGCGAACGGGAAATAACTGGCTACCCGTAGGCCGGCGACGCTGGACAGATTGCGAAACGAGCGGCGGGTCAGGGACAGAAGCTCACGGATCACCACGCGCTCCTGCACTTCTCCCACCTCGCGCACCAGCGACAGGCGGTGGATGGAATAGAGTCCCAGTAGAAATGCCAGGAAGAAGAAGAAATCCCAGAAGCGGAAGCTGAGTGTGCGGATGACCACCTCGGCATCGCCGCTGCGCCACTGCAAAATCCAGGATAGTTCCTGGCTGGCAAAGAAATCGGCGAACAGGCCGCCGAGGATGGGGGCGGTCCCGGCCGCCAGAGAGTTGCCGATGCTGTTGGCCGCCAGATAGCTGGTGGCCGCCCCGCGCGGTGACAGTTTAAGAGCAATGTTGCTGGTCGCCAGCGTCACCCCGGCGGTGGAGATGCCCATCAGCACATGCAATGTGACGACCAGAACGAAGGTAAAACGGTGCGGGTCGGGAAAGGTCGTGAAGGTCCAGCCCAGGATGGCGAAGATGAACAGCGGCGCGCACACGCCCAATACGGCCTTGTTGCTGAAGCGGTCCGTCATCTGGCCCCAGACCCTGACGGAGGCCACGTTCGCCCCCTGGCTTACAAGAGTCATGATGATGACCAGGGACATGGGCATGTTCAGCAGGGTCAGCATATAGACCGTGAAGAACGGTGCCGCCAGGTTGATGGCGAAGTTCCACGATACCAGGAACATCAGCAGGCGTCGGAAGTTAATATCGCGAAACGGCTGCCACAGCAGCTTCAGCAGGGGTGACGGCTTGGCCGGTCTCGCCATAGAGGCTTCAGGCATGCGGGCAATCAGCCAGGTATCAACAAAACCCATGACGCCGCCGGCCAGGAATACCACCGTATAGACATGGCGGCCAAAGTCCGGCAGCCAGGCCTGCCAAAGATCAATGAAGCCGGAGGCCAGCAACCCGATGCCCAGCGCCAGGCCGATGCCATAGAACATGCGTCGGGCGTAGTACCAACCCATACGATCCTCGGGCACCAGATCGCGCATCCATGATGACCAGGCGCACGAGCACACCGACCCGGTTGTGCCATAGAGGATCAGCGAGACCACCAGAACCTGTCGCGCCAGAACGTCGTCGGGTATCAGGGGCGTGGCGGCAATGGCGAACAGGAAGCTGCGGCTGACGATCATCGAAATGACGGAGATGCCGCGTCGGTTCCGCACCCGTTCGATAATGAAGATGCTGGGCAGTTGCATCAGTTGCGACAGAAACGGGATGGCGGCCAGCAGGCCAATAGTGGCGTTATTGGCGCCCAGTTGCAGCGCCAGGCCGACCACAAAGACTCCGGTGGTCAGCGCCGACTGAGCATGGGTTGCAACCGATTCGCGGATACCGGTCTTCAGGCCCGCATCCAGTGTTGCCGGCTCAAGCTTGTCGAAAACCGGAAACCGCCGGTTCAGCGCGGTTCTCAGGCCCATGGGCGGATGGTCTGCGGTATCTGTGCCGCGCTCGGGCGGTGTTGAGGGTCCATGCTGTCGCTTCGTTGACCGCCGGTCTAGGTGGCGGTACGCGCTGCCTGCCGGGCATCCGGTGTTTCGGTCGACAGCCGCTGACTGGCAGACTCCAGAATACGCTGCAACAGCCCGGAATAGGACATACCGCCGAAACCGGCCATCAGGTTGAACTTGCCGTCCCAGCACCAGCCCGGATTGGGATTGACTTCCAGCAGTTTCACATTGCCGTCGCTGTCTGCCCGGAAGTCAAACCGCGCATAGTCGTGGCAGGCCAGGCGCTCAAACAACAGCGTGCTGTATTCGATCATGCTGCGGGCGACCGCCGGGTCGATGTCCGCCTCTTTGTAGCGGATATCGTTCCAGTAGGGCGACTTGGGATCCCACTTGGATTCGTATCCAAGAATCCGCGGCAGGGCCGGATCAAGCCCGCTGAAATCTACCTCCAGCAGGGGCAGGGGTATGAGCTCCTGGCCGGGATTGCCCAGCAGCCCGACGCTGTATTCGGCGCCGGTCAGATATTCCTGCACCAGCACCGGTCGGGCGCCCAGGGTATTGCGCATGGAGGTGAGATAGTTGACCAGCTCCTGCGGTGTGGAGACCACGGCGTTGGCGGTGATGCCAATGCTTGAATCGCCCTGGTTCGGCTTCAGGATGGCAGGGAAGGAGCCGGGAATAGTTGCCGACTGGTCATCGGCCCGGACGAAGGTTTCCAGTGGCACCGGGATATCCAGCGCCGCTGCCACCGCGCGCACCAGGGCCTTGTCATAACAGGCGGCCAGGCTGGCCGGTCCGGCGCCCGTATAGGGAATGCCGATCATTTCCAGCAGGGCCGGGACGTGCAGCTCTTTCAGCGCGTCATTGTCAAACCCTTCATCGCACAGGTTGAACACCAGATCAGCCCGTGAAGCGCGGAGGTCCGTATCCAGCGTGGCGTGATTGTCCAGGTAGGAAAAGCTGTAGCCAGGCAGTTCGGCAAGGGCGTCTTTCAGCCGCCGCACCGTGGCGAAATCCTCCGCGTTGAACTGGCCGCCCAGTTTCACCGTATCCGGCATCCTGGGATCACCCATGACCACCGTTACGGCCAGTGGCGGGCGGCCGGCGGCGGCCGGTCGCACCGGCCGACGCGGCGCTGTGGCCGTGATGAACAGCCGGTTTGCCATCATCCCAAGGTCCTGGCCACGATCAGACTGCGCCTCGATGCTCTGGTGCACGCGGACGGTCTGGAACCCCAGTGATTCAAGCAACTCGACGATCCGCTGGCGGGAGTAAAGCCGCTCCGCATAGAACTGGTCGGCAATGACACCGCGCTCGCTGTGCACCACCACCTCGCGCGAAATCAGCCGGTCCCCGTCACCGCTGAGGGATCGCTCGCGGCAGACGAAATGCTGCTGGTCCACCCACTCCCACGTCCGGCGTTCGTAGTGCGTCCGCATCCAGTCACCGTCGGTGATGTCGAGCGCAAAGGTGCCGCCGGAACGCAGAGCCCGCTTGACCCGCTCCAATACCTTCACATCGTCCTTGGGCGAGGAAAAATAGCCGAACGAATTGCCCATCATGATGACCGCGTCAAAACCGCCTTCCTCGACGCGGAAACGGCGGGCGTCGCCGTCGTGGAAGGTGACCGGCAAACCCTGAGAGCGGCCGCGGCGGCGGGCCAGGCGGATCAGATAGCGGGAACGGTCAACGCCCACCACATGTCCGAATCCGCGGCTGGCCAGCTCCATGACGTGGCGGCCCTGGCCGCAGCACAGGTCGAGAATCCGGTCAGTCGGCGCCAGGCTGGCGGCCTGCAACAGGGTATCCACCTCGTGCCGGGTGTTGACCGCGTTCTCCACCACGTCGCCGTCCGTTTGCAGATAGACCGAATCGAATAGCTCGCGCCACCACTCGGCGGGCAGGTGGCTCTCCAGGTCGGCAACCGGCCCCAGGGTGCCGATGGGGCGATTGCGTGTGGCGGGCGTTCTGGTCATTGGGGGAATCCGTTCCGAGGGTCTGAAGTGCAGCCGGGCCTGCTTGCCGCGTGCGGTAGCGCGCAGGATAGCGTGATCACTGCCGGCTCATGCAGTCAACTGCTGCGTCTGTCAATGGCGGAATTGACGCCGCCCGCCACGGCGCGGCGCACCGGCAGCGGGATGGTCAAAAACACGGCTCAAAGTCTGCTATCCTGTGGGCTATGGACGACGCCCTGCAACAGACGCACACCACCTGTCGAACGGCTGGCCGGCTGGTCCGCCCGGCGGCCTCGTCCGCGCCGGCCCCTCTGGCTCTCCGCGGCCGGGCCCCGAGACCTGAGCCTGTGCATGTCTGACAAGCCCGCCATGGACCTGTCGGACGACAGCCGTCCGGCCTTGTCCCCCGATGACCGTCTGACCCCGGCCGTCATTGATGGCATCAACGATGCC
This sequence comes from Alphaproteobacteria bacterium, assembly GCA_040218575.1. Taxonomy (NCBI): domain Bacteria; kingdom Pseudomonadati; phylum Pseudomonadota; class Alphaproteobacteria; species Alphaproteobacteria bacterium. The sequence goes on from JAVJRE010000003.1 coordinate 314,763, forward strand.
TTGAAAGACGGGGACGAGGACGTATTGCTCCGCATTACGGCGGGACTGGCGCCGTCCGACATGGCGGATCTGGTGGAATCCCTGGAGCCGGAGGACCGTAGCCGTCTGCTGAGTATCCTCGGGCCGCGCCTCGATTTCGATGTCTTTCCGGAGCTCGATGAAACCCTGCGGCAGGAGCTCCTGGGCGACATGCCGGCGCAGGATGTGGCGCTGGCCGTCTCCGCTCTCGATACCGACGAAGCGGTGGAAGTGCTGGAGGACATGCACCCGGCGGCGCAGCGTGAGGTGCTGGACGCCGTGGCCCCCGCCGAACGCCGCACCCTGGAGGCATCGCTGGCCTGGCCGGAGGATAGCGCCGGTCGACTCATGGTGCCCGAAACCCTCAGCGCGCCGCACACATGGACCGTCGGCGACGTCATCGATCACATTCGGGCGGCCGACCGCCTGCCGGAGCGGTTCTATGATGTGATTCTGCTGGATGATGACCGGCGGCCGGTGGCGACGATCCCGCTGCACCGCGTTCTGGCGACGCGGCGACCCACGCCGCTTGCCGACATCGGTCAGGACGATATGAAACGCATTCCCGTGACCATGGACCAGGAGGACGTGGCCCATCTGTTTCGTCGCTATGGCCTGGTGTCCGGCCCGGTGGTGGACGAGGACGGTCGGCTGCTTGGCATGATTACGGTGGATGATATCGTTGACGTGATCGACGAAGAGGCCAATGAAGACCTTATGCGCCTGGGCGGCGTCTCTGGTTCCGACCTCTATCGCGCGACCATGAAAACCACCGTCGCGCGTGGATCGTGGCTGGCGGTCAACCTGGCGACTGCGATCGCGGCGTCTGTTGTGATTGGCTTCTTTCAGGTTGCCATAGAGCAAATCGTCGCCCTGGCGGTTCTCATGCCGATTGTCGCGTCCATGGGCGGCAACGCCGGCATCCAGACCATGACCGTAGTGGTCCGCGCTATCGCCATGAAGCAATTGACACGGGCTAATCTGCTGCGGGCGCTGGCCAAGGAGGTGACGGTCGGCCTGCTCAATGGTCTTGTCTTCGCGGGGCTGGTCGGCGTCGTTGCGATTGTCTGGTTTGGCCGCGTCGATATCGGCGCGGTTATAGCGGTGTCCATGCTCCTCAACCTGATCGTCGCCAATCTGGCTGGAATCCTGATTCCCGTGGGGCTGGAGCGTGTCGGTGCCGATCCGGCGGCGGCGTCCGGTGTACTGCTGACCACGGTGACCGATGTTCTGGGCTTTCTGACTTTTCTTGGCCTCGCCGCCCTGCTCCTGCTTTAGGCCTTGCCCGCCGGCGCCGGTTCACTTTCCAGAATCGCTGCCAACCGGCGTCGCCGGGCCATGGCATAGAGCCATACGGACAGGCTGAGCAGGGCGGCGATGGCAATGGGCCAGCGCAGGCCCACGCCATCGGCGATGCGGCCGACGACAAACGCACCCAGCGCCGGCGCCGCGCGCATGGTCATGCCCCAGAAGCTCATGACGCGGCCGCGCATGGCGTCATCAACCGCCGATTGCACCAGGGTGATGGAGCCGATGATATAGGTGGCGGTGGCCACGCCGGAGGCGAAGAGCAGGGCGAGGGCGACCCACAGCACCGGCGCGATCGACAGGCCGAACACCGCAACCGTGGAAACCAGGATGGCCAGGAGCACACGCTGGGTCAGGCCGGCGGTACGACCGCGCTGGGCCAGCAGCAGGCCGCCGACCATGGCGCCGCCGCCCTGGGCGGTAGCCAGCCAGAACAGATAGCTCTCATTGCCGAAAATGTCGCCGGCGACACCGGCCAGCAACTCGCCGACCGGGCGCATCAGGACGCCGGCCATCACCATCAGCAGAAAGACCGGCCCGATGCCGGGATGATGAATGATATAGCGCAGCCCGGCCATGGCTTCGCGCCGTACGCTGGTGGTGGCATCCGGCATACGGGGTGGTTGCGGTGTCACGCGCAGGGCCATCAGGGCAATCAGGAACACACCATAGGTCACGGCGTTGAACAGGAAGGCTGCGCCGGCGCCACCACCAAACTCGATAAGAAGGCCGGCCACCATGGGTCCGAGAAAGATGGACGTGGTCACCATGGAGCCATTGAGGCCAAGGGCGCTGGCCAGGTTTCTGCGTGAGACCAGACGCGGGATCGCGCTCATCTGCGCCGGCATATTAAACGTCATGACGGTGCCCCCGGCGAGCACCAGGGCCAGCAGGATCCAGCGGTCTATGGCGCCGGCATAGGTCAGCACGGCCAGCACCGTTGCCAGGATCGCCGCAAGGGTCTGGGTGATGCGCAGCAAACGGAAGCGATCCATGCGGTCGGTAACGACGCCGGCCACCGGTCCCAGAACGAGGACCGCGGCGACATCGGCCAGGGCCATGATGCCCAACCAGAAATGAGAGTGGGTGAGGTTCCAGGTGACGGCCTGAATGGCCAGACGCTGCACCCAGAATCCAAGCACCGACAGGGATGACCCGGCGAAGTAGACCCGGAAATCACGCTCCGCCAGGACGCGGCGTATGCCGCCCTCGGGTCGGGGTGTGGCGGTTTCACTCATGGGCGGAGGCGTCCGGTTGGCCGGCCGGCGTGATCGCGGCGGACGGCGGGTCAGGTCTTCATACTTTCTTTGAGTCTCTGAAGTCTAATCCCTGGCTTGGGCCCTTGTCATATACCGCCACCGGTGTGTTGATCTGAGCTTGGGCCATAGCGCTCTGCCAACGCCAATCACGCAGCTTTGACTCGCGAAGCCGTGGTCCGCGATCATTCGTCCTTGGAGCGGAGGCCGCGGGCGGCGACAATTGCTGGTAGTGAATCAGATCATTGAGCACAGGTGCTGAACCACGTGGAGCCGCCCATGCTGACCAGAGTCAAACGCGGATGGGAGTTGCCGGAATCGGCGGCAACGCCGGAATCGGTCTATCTGACGCGTCGCACCCTGGCAAAGGCGCTTGCCGCCGGACCATTGATCGCGGCGGGCGCGTCACTGCCGGCGTGGGCCGAAACAAGCGCCGATCCGACGGCTGATCTGTATCCGGCGACGCGCAATGACCGCTACACGGTCATGCGCCCGCTGACTGATGAAGAGACAGCCACCAGTTATAACAACTTCTATGAATTCGGCTCCCACAAGCGCATCGCCAAGGCCGCCCGGGAGATGGTGACCCGGCCCTGGACGGTGACCATCGACGGCATGGTTGAAAAGGAACAGGTGCTCGATATCGACACCCTGATCCGCATGATGCCGTTGGAGGAACGGGTCTATCGCCATCGCTGTGTCGAGGCCTGGGCCATGACCGTGCCGTGGAGCGGTTTCCCCATGAGCACGCTGGTCGCCCTGGCCGCGCCTTCATCGGGTGTGCGCTATGTGCGCATGGAGACTTTCGCTGAGGTGGACTGGGCGCCAGGCCTGCGTCAGTTCTGGTATCCGTGGCCCTATACCGAGGGCCTGACTATCGAAGAGGCCACCAACGATCTGGCTTTTCTGGTGACCGGCCTCTACGGCAAGCCGGTGCCCAATCAGAATGGCGCGCCGTTGCGCCTCGCCCTGCCATGGAAGTATGGCTTCAAGTCCATCAAGTCCATCACGCGCTTTACCTTTACCGACCGGCGTCCGCTCTCCTACTGGGAGCAGTTGCAGGATCGCGAATATGGCTTCTGGGCCAATGTTAATCCGGAGGTGCCCCATCCGCGCTGGAGCCAGGCGACGGAAGAGCTGATCGGCACCGGTGGAGAACGCGTACCGACGCGCCTGTTCAACGGGTATGGAGAGTTTGTCGCCCATCTCTACGATGGGCTGGACGGCGAGCGGTTGTGGATGTGACCCGGCCATAGCGGGCGGCGCAGCAAAAAAAAGGCCGGGCCCGAGGGCCCGGCCAGTGCGCCATGCGGCGCTCTTGCGTCGAGGACCGGGGCGGTGGGGGGAACACCGTTTGTCCGGCTGCCACCCAGGGTGACCTGGAGGGGATGGCCACGTCCGGGAGGTCTCGATCGGATGCTCCATAGTTAGGATCGTGCCTGCCCGGAAGGAAGTGTCGTTTGGCCAGACAAGCCATGCGTCTGACGCATGGCTGGCACTAAACCTGTCACACAATGCGCGGGTTTCCGGGGTTTTCTGCTCGCGCCCTAGCGCGGTATCAGACTCTGGCCTCGGTCAGTTTCGATACCAGAAAATCGCGGAACACGGCGACCCGCTTGGACCGTCGCAATTCGCTCGAATAAACGAAATAGGCGTCGATCGGCCGGCTGGCGTGGTCCGGCAGCAGGCGCACGAGATTGCGCGTTTCCGCCATATATTCCGGCAGGGTGACGATGCCGATACCGGCCAGGGCGGCGCGGTACATGCCGAAGACATTGTTGATCTGCAACAGCGGCTGGCGCGGCGACTTCCCCGTCACCCCCAGCTTCAGCAGCCAGTTGATATCCGGCACCGGTGGCTTGGAGGCGGTGCCGAACGCGATCAGCTTGTGATTGTCCAGGTCCTCCGGCGTCTCCGGCTTGCCATGACGCTCCACATAGGACGGCGCGGCATAGATGTGATTGCTGAACGTGATGATGCGGCTCTGGATCAGGTCAGGCTGCTGTGGCCATTCCAGGCGTATGGCGCAGTCGGCGTCGCGCATTCCAAGATCGAGGAGCTGGTCGGACAAAATCAGGTTCAGGCTGATTTCCGGATAGAGCTCCGTGAACTCATGAATGCGCGGCACCAGCCACAGGGAGCCAAAGGCGACGGTGGTGGTCACCCGCAACTCTCCGCTGGGCCGGGTGCGGCTTTCGGTGATGAGCGATTCGGTCATCGCCAGCTTGGCGAAGACCTCATGCACTGTCTGGTACAGCAGTTCACCCTGCTCGGTGAGCACCAGGCCGCGCGCATGGCGATGGAACAGCGGCGTACCGAGGCTGTCTTCCAGGGTTGAAATCTGACGGCTGACGGCGGACTGGCTCAGGCCCAGATGCTCGCCCGCATGGGTCAGGCTGCCGGCGTTGGCCACCTCGTGAAAGACCCGCAGCCGGTCCCAATCCATCATGGTGTGGCGGACCTGCGGTCAGGTCGGGGCGCGCGTTCGCCGGTTGTCATGGCTGTGTCGTCATGGCTGGGCCGTGATGCTCATGCGGCAGGGTTATTCCGCCGCCAGGGTGTCGGCGGCCATGCCCGGGGCCGCAAGGAAACGTTCCGCCTCCAGTGCCGCCATGCAGCCCATGCCGGCGGCGGTCACCGCCTGGCGGTAGACATGGTCCTTAACGTCGCCGGCGGCAAATACGCCGGCGATGCTGGTCGCCGTGCTGTCCGGCCGGGTGCGGATATAGCCATTGGCGTCCATATCCAGTTTGCCGCGGAACAGGCCGGTCGCCGGGTCGTGGCCGATGGCGATGAATACGCCATCCGCCGCCAGCTCCTTGGTGGCGCCGGTGCCGGTATGGGCCAGGCGTAGGCCGGTGACCCCTTTCGGCTGGTCGGTGCCGAGAATTTCGTCAACCTGGTGGTCCCACACCACCTCGATCTTCGGGTGGGCCAGCAGCCGGTCCTGCAGGATCTTCTCCGCCCGCAGGGTGTCGCGGCGGTGGACCAGGCTGACCTTGCTGGCGAAATTGGTCAGGAACAGGGCTTCTTCCACCGCCGTGTTGCCACCGCCGACCACGACGACCGCCTTGTCGCGGAAGAAGAACCCGTCACAGGTGGCGCAGGCGGATACGCCAAAGCCCTGAAAGGCCTCCTCGCTGGGCAGGCCCAGCCAGCGCGCCTGGGCGCCGGTGCAGATCAGCAGGGTATCGCCGGTATAGACCACGCCGCCGTCGCCAATGGCGCGAAAGGGGCGGCTGTCCAGATCCACCTGGACGATGATGTCGCTGACGATCTCGGTGCCCACCTGGACCGCCTGGGCGGTCATCTGCTCCATCAGCCACGGTCCCTGGATGACTTCGGCAAAGCCCGGATAGTTTTCCACATCGGTGGTGATGGTCAGCTGGCCGCCCGGCTCCAGGCCGGCCACCACCATGGGCTTGAGATTGGCCCTGGCGGCATAGATGGCGGCGGTCAGCCCGGCCGGACCGGAACCGAGAATCAGGGCCTTGCTGTGGCGGGTTTCGGCCATGGCGTGGGGTTCCGGTCTGCTGGAGTGATCGTCCGAAGGGTCGGGTGAACCGGCGCTCACCCTATCGTCAGGCCCGCATGCTCGCAAGGGAACCGGCGGCCGGCGGCAGGACGCTATGCCTAGAATCCGAACATGTGATCCAGCGAGAAGGCGTCCTCGCCGCCCAGCAGACCATGATAGCCGAACAGGCGGCAGGTGCGGTCGCGTACCAGAACATAGCCGCCCGCCGCCCGCACCAGCTCATCGCCGCTGAACATCTGGCTGGCGCGCCACAACAGCGAGCCCGAGCAGGGGATTTCAACCGGCCGTTCGGCCAGCGCGCGGCCGGCCGCGTCATGCAGCACCAGGGTGGTGTCGGACAGCCCATGCCAGGGCGTTGATGCGGCGTAGATCAGCATGCAGAACGTATCCAGCGGCGGTGGCCCGAGGCGCAGGAACAGGCGTGTGGACAGACCCGGCGGCCGGCCCAGATAGGACTGCGGTTCATTACGCCAGGTGACGGCGGTGTTGAATATGTGGGCGCCGAAGCTGGTCTCCGCACCGTGGCCGCTGCGCCGGTCCTCATAGCGGAAGAGCGCATGCAGCCAGCCATCTGCCTGCGGCGCGCCGGCCGCCTCCTGATCCAGATCGTAGGTCACTTCAACATGGCCCCAGCCCTGGGCCAGGCTGCTGCCGGCCTCCTTGAGCAGCGGGTCCAGATCGAAGCCGGGAACCGCATCCCGCGGCAGGCGGCCGGGACGATGCTGCAGCACGGTGCGGCCCTGCGGGTCGTAGACGGCCAGACGCACCGGCAGCGCCTCCTGACTGCGGGCCATGGGCGTCGGCAGAATCCAGGTGCGGTAGAGCTCCGGCGGCAGCACCGGCGCCGGCAGGATGAAGCCCTTGCCGACATGCTGCGCCGCGGCGGCCAGGCCGGGGTCGGGCTGGAGGTCGCTGCGCTCCACATTGACGTGGGCGATGCGGCGGCGGCCACGCGCTTCCACCTCATAGCGCGGGCGCACCACATGGCGGCCGGCATGAATCTCGATCTGGTCGGGCCAGCGTAGGTCTGGCAGCAGTTCCGCCACATCCAGCGCCAGGGTGGCAAAGGGGGCGATCGACCGGCCGATGGTCCGCACCGGGTCGCGTCCCATGGCGGCCAGGCCGATCCCGTCCGCCGGGATGGCGCAGGGATGGCTGTTCTGCAGCCACAGGATCACCCGCTCGCCATCATCCGGCGCCGGCAGGCCGGCATAATAATCGGCCGGCCAGGCATTGGCGTCGTGGGTGCAGGACAGGCGTTCGCGCCGGTCGCCATAGGTGTCGAGGGCGTACTTCACCACTTCGTGGCCCTTCGGCCGCAACACATGGATGAATAACTGGCCGACAAAGGGCGGCAGGCCGAAGCGCTTGCGCACATCGCGGCTGTCTATTGTGACGGCGGCGCCGGCGGGCGGCAGAGGCTCGGTCCACTCCGCCAGGGTGGCTCCGTCCTCGCCCATCAGTCGCAGCCACAAGGATGCGTCGTCGGCGCCGTAAGTGCCCCAGTAATTGGCCGTCACCACCCGCGTGTGATTTCCGTCGGCGCCGAACAGGCCGTCGCCGTCGTCTCGGAAGAAGGCGAAGTTGGTGGCGAAGTTCAACCCGTCCAGATAGCGCCGCGGGTTGGCCAGCATGGCGTCGGGCAGACGCAGGGCGTCGAGACTGAAGCGTGGCCATTCGCGAGGGATCAGATGATCGATGTGTGCCGCCAGCGGCGGCGCATCGAAGGCGGCGATCAGAATGGCGCGGGCCGGACAGTCGGCCAACGCCGTCACCGGCGCCGCCGCATGGCCGGCGAAGTCGCGGCCCAGCTCTTCGATGCGCTGAACGAAATAGCCGGCGATGGTGAGACCGCTCAGGTCATGCAGCGCGGCGAAGCTGCGCAACTCCCCCAGCGGGTCATAGATAGCCAGCGGCCCCGCCGCCGCCAGCCGGGCCAGCAGGTCCGCTGCCTGATCTGCCGCCAGCGGATGACCCAGCGCCTTGAACAGGGCGCTGGGGCCGGACTGGTTGGAGAAGGTGGCAATGTCGAGCGCCATGGGCTCCCTCAGGCAGCCCGGCGCATACCGCGGCGTCGCGCACCCGGGTCATGGACCTGTTTAGCCATCGCCCGTCGCCTGTGCAATTGCCGCCGGTTGGCTGCGCTGGCGCAGCCGGTCGGCCACCGCGTCGGCCACCCGTCCGGTTTCGTCCGGCGGCGCATAGGTCCACGTCTCCAGCCGGCCCTGCCAGCGATGCACCATGCCGCTGGCGATGATCGCCTGGTGAAAGGCCCGGAAGCGATGATCGCTGCGGCGGCGCGGCAGGTCCAGCAGCCAGACCGGTCGGCCGCTGGCCGTCGCCTCGGAAATCATCGATACGGAATCGCAGGTCACCATAACCGCGTCGGCCTGGCCCAGAATGGCGGCATAGGGATTGGGCGGCGTGCCATCCCAAAGATGGACACCATGCGCCGGCAACTGACGACGCAGCCGCCGGACGGCATCGGCCGGGGTGCGGCGCGATGGCGTAATGACCAGGCCTGCGCCGCTCTCGGCCAGAGCCGCCAGTTGCGCCGCCAGGCCATCGGCCGCCTTATGGTCGAAGCGGTAGTAGCGATTGGGCCCGCCCAGAAGCACCGCCACCAGCGGTCGGGGAAGCGCCAGTACGGCGGCCGGCGCCTGCCCTGCCGCCTGGTCCAGCCGGTCACGGGTCAGGTGATGTACCGCCGTTTGTGTGGTCAGCACATTGGCGCCGCGCAGCCTGTCATGGGCTGGCGCCACCACCAGATCGAAGCGGTCAAGCGGCAGTTTGGGATCCTGGATATGCACGGCCACGCTGGGTACGCCGCCCCGTTGCCGGCTCGCCAAGCGGATCGCTGCCGCCGCCACCGCGCCCTGCCGGCCGCACGACACCACCAGATCGGGCCAGGGGGCGGTCAGTCCGGGCCCGGCTACCACCCGCTCCAGCGACCGCGGCGCCAGTCGCGCCGGCAGGTGGCGCCACGGCCAGGCGAGGCGGATGTGGTGGGCCTCCAGGCGTCCTGGCAGGCGTTGCAGCACGGCCTCGGCGACACCGCGGGCCTGACTTTCCATGCCGGCCGCCCCTTCGGTGACGGTCCAGCAGATGATTGGCGTCATGGCGACGGGCCCTGCCTTGTGCGAAATATTATTGTGCGAAACATTATTGCGCGCATAATGACCCACAGGAAAGAAAGGGTATCGCCGCTTGTCCGATCTCGATGCCACAGACCTCGCCATTCTGCGCCATTTGCAGGGTGATGGCCGCCTGACCAACGTTGACCTGGCCCGCCGCGTCGGCTTGTCGCCGCCGGCGTGTCTGCGTCGGGTACGGGCGCTGGAGCGGTCCGGCCGGCTGCGCGGCTACCATGCTGACGTGGACGCGGCGGCGCTGGGCTGGGGCGTCAATGTCTTCGCCCAGGTGGGCCTGTCGCGCCAGGCCGAACATGACCTGCGGGCGTTCGAGGCCCTGGTCACCGGCTGGCCGCAGGTGCGCGAATGCCACATGCTGGCCGGTCAGACCGACTTTCTGCTGCGCATCGTGGCGGAGGACTGGGATACCTATCAGCGCTTCCTCACCACCAACCTGACGGCGGCGCCCAATGTGGAGCACGTCAAATCGGCTCTCGTCATCCGCTCGGCCAAGGTGCTGCCAGGGGCACCGGTGCCTGACCGCCTGGTGGCGGCCGACGGCGCGGCGGGTCGCTCGCGTCGTCGCCTCCGGCCGGACTGAATGATTAACGCCAGCGGCCCCGCTTTCACTTAGCCAGCCTTTTCTCAGCCAGGCTTTCCTCAGTAAGTGATTTTCTTGATTTCATAGCCACGGTGGCCGCGCGGCGTGGTCACTTCCACCGTATCGCCCACGGTCTTGCCAATCAGGGCGCGACCCAGCGGCGAGGTAACCGACAACAGGCCGGCCCTGATGTCCGCCTCGTCTTCGCCAACCAGGCGGTAGCGGCTTTCCTGATCGGTGTCCTCGTCGATCAACACCACCGATGCGCCGAACTTGATGCTGTCGCCGCCCATCTTGTCGACGGCGATGACCTCGGCCCGCGACACCTTGTCTTCCAGCTCCGCAACCCGGCCCTCGATGAAGCCCTGCCGTTCGCGGGCCGCGTGATACTCCGCATTCTCCGACAGGTCGCCGTGGCCCCGCGCCTCGGCGATGGCCTTGATGATGGACGGCCGCTCGATGGTCTTGAGCTGCTTCAGCTCTTCAACCATGCGGTCATAGCCTTCCTGGGTCATGGGGACTTTCTGCATTGGCGACCAGGTCCTTCGGCAATAGAAACCCGGCCGGGCTTCCGCTGGAAACCGGCTGGGGGCTCTTGGTTCTGCGGCTCCGGCCGGGCATGCCCGTGGCGGAGCGGGCGCCATTGTGCGGGAGGCCGTGCAAGCCCGTCAATTATGTCGCCACGAGGTTTGCACCGGCCGGTGGGGGGCCGGTTACGGGCTGGTGATGCCGCTAACGGGCGGCAGGGCTCTCAGGAGCCGGTCTTGAAATAACTTTGCAGGGGGGCCACGTCGAGCGCCCCCCGACTGAGCGCGGCTATGGCCTCCACGGCGGCGCGGGCGCCGGCGACCGTGGTGTAATAGGGAATACGGCCCAACAAGGCTGTGCGGCGCAAACTGAAGCTGTCCTGGATGGCCTGGGCCCCTTCGGTGGTATTGATGACCAGATGGATCTCCCGGTTGATCATGGCGTCGACCACATGCGGCTGGCCCTCGATCACCTTGTTGACAACAGTGACGCTGACGCCGGCCTGTTTAAGAAAAGCCGCGGTGCCGCGGGTGGCGACGATCTCAAAGCCCATCTCCACCAGGCGCCGGCAACTGGCCAGCACCCGTGGCTTGTCATGCTCCCGCACGCTGATAAAGACGCGTCCTGTCTGCGGCAGGTCCGTGCCGCTGCCCTGTTGTGATTTGGCGAAGGCCCGGCCGAAATCGGAATCGAGACCCATGACCTCGCCGGTGGAGCGCATCTCCGGGCCCAGAATAATATCCACGCCGGGGAAGCGGGCAAACGGAAAGACGGCCTCCTTCACCGCAACATGGGAGCAGCGCCGTGCCGCATCGCGCTGCTTTTGGGGCAGAAGCTCGGCCAGGGATTCGCCGGCCATGACGCGGGCGGCGATCTTGGCGACGGCTATGCCGGTGGCCTTGGCGACGAACGGCACCGTGCGACTTGCCCGCGGATTGACCTCCAGGATGTAGACCGTGCCGTCCTTGACCGCGTATTGCACATTCATCAGCCCGACCACCTGCAGCGCCTTTGCCAGCTCCCGTGTCTGCCGCTCGATTTCCGCCAGTACCGTCGCATCAAGCGAATAGGGCGGCAGCGAGCAGGCCGAATCGCCGGAGTGGATACCGGCCTCTTCGATGTGCTCCAGGACACCGGCCACATAGACATCGCCGAATTGATCGGCCAGCGCGTCCACGTCCACTTCGATGGCGTCGGAAAGATAGGAATCGATCAGCACCGGATGGCGGCCGGAAACCCGCACGGCCTGGGTCATGTAGCGGCGCAGGCCGGCCTCGTCGTGCACCACCTCCATGGCCCGACCACCCAGCACATAGGATGGCCGGATGACCAGCGGGTAGCCGATATCGCCGGCGATGATCAGGGCGCCATCAATGGAGGTGGCAAGGCCGTTGCGTGGCTGGCGGAGGTTGAGGCGCGCCAGCAGTTGCTGAAAGCGCTCCCGGTCTTCGGCCAGATCTATGGCGTCGGGACTGGTGCCGAGGATCGGTATGTCCGCTGCCTCCAGGGCCCGCGCCAGGCCGAGCGGGGTCTGCCCGCCAAGCTGCACGACAACGCCGGCAAGCGTGCCGGCCTGATTTTCGCGCCGCAGGATCTCCGTGACGTCTTCCGCCGTCAGCGGCTCGAAATACAGGCGGTCGGCGGTATCATAATCGGTGGAGACGGTTTCCGGATTGCAGTTGATCATCACTGTTTCATAACCGGCGTCACGCAGGGCATAGACCGCGTGACAGCAGCAATAATCGAACTCGATACCCTGGCCGATGCGGTTGGGACCGCCGCCCAGGATCGCGATCTTGCGCCGGGCGGTCGGCCGTGATTCGTCCGACTCCGCCCACGCGGCGGACTCGTAGGTGGAGTACAGATAGGGTGTATCGCTGGCGAATTCCGCGGCGCAGGTATCAATGCGTCGATAGGCCGGCAGCACATTCAGACCGCGCCGCAGCCTCGCCACATCCGTCTCCTCCCGGCCGGTCAGGGTGGCCAGCCGCGCGTCGGAAAAGCCCAGTCGCTTGAGGCCGGCCAGCGCCTCTGCGCTGTCGGGCAGGCCGTCGCGGGTCACCTGGGCTTCCGCCGCAACGATCACCTCGATCTGCCGCACGAACCAGGGATCGACCCGGCAGGCGGCATGAATGTCGTCGACGCTCATCCCCAGGCGCAGCGCCTGGGCAATCACCAGAAGCCGGTCCGGAATCGGTTTCGCCAGCAGCGCCAGTACGCCATCGCGGTCCAGCCCGGCCAGCTCCGGTGTGGTGTCCAGACCGTCCAGTCCGGTCTCCATGCTGCGCAGGACCTTCTGCAGGGATTCAGCGAATGACCGGCCAATGGCCATGGCCTCGCCAACGCTCTTCATGGCGGTGGACAGTGTCGCCTCGGTGCCGGGAAATTTCTCGAATGTGAAGCGCGGCATCTTGGTGACCACATAGTCGATGGTCGGCTCGAACGATGCCGGGGTTACGCCGGTGATGTCGTTCTGGATTTCATCCAGCGTGTAGCCAACGGCCAGTTTGGCGGCCACCTTGGCAATGGGAAAACCGGTTGCCTTGGATGCCAGGGCGGAAGAGCGGCTGACCCTGGGGTTCATCTCGATGACCACCATGCGGCCAGTTTCGGGATTGACCGCGAACTGCACGTTGGACCCGCCGGTATCCACGCCGATCTCACGCAGCACGGCGATGGAGGCGTCACGCATCACCTGATATTCTTTGTCCGTCAGGGTCAGGGCCGGGGCGACGGTGACGCTGTCGCCGGTATGAATCCCCATGGGATCGATATTCTCAATCGAGCAGATGATGATGCAGTTGTCCGCTTTGTCGCGGACCACCTCCATTTCATACTCCTTCCAGCCAAGCACTGATTCCTCGATCAGCACCGTATTGACCGGCGAGGCATCGAGTCCGCTGGCGACGATCCGCTCAAACTCTTCGCGGTTGTAGGCGATGCCGCCGCCGGTGCCGCCCAACGTAAAGGACGGGCGGATCACCGCCGGCAGGCCGATAACGGCCAGGCCGCGCCGCGCCTCGTCCAGTGTGTGGGCCATTTCACTGCGCGGTGATTCCAGACCGATCCGGTCCATGGCCTGACGGAACAGCAGACGGTCCTCGGCCATGTCGATGGCCTCGGCGCTGGCGCCGATCAACTCCACCCCCAGCCGTTCCAGAGAGCCGTCGCGGGCCAGGGCCATGGCGGTGTTGAGTCCGGTCTGGCCACCCATGGTCGGCAGCAGGGCGTCGGGCCGCTCCTTTTCGCAGATACGGCGGAGATAGTCGGGAGTCACCGGTTCCACATAGGTGGCATCGGCCAGCTCGGGATCGGTCATGATCGTCGCCGGATTGGAATTGACCAGGATGACCCGATAGCCCTCGGCCTTCAGCGCCCGGCAGGCCTGTGATCCAGAATAGTCGAACTCGCAAGCCTGACCGATGATGATGGGGCCGGCGCCGACGACGAGAATGGATCGGATGTCAGTGCGTTTCGGCATGCCGGTCCATGTGTTCGACGAAGCGCTGGAACAGATAGTGACTGTCCTGCGGGCCGGGGCTGGCCTCGGGATGATACTGCACCCCAAAGACCGGCCGGCCTTCGACTCTGAGGCCCTCCAGACTGTGGTCGAAGAGCGATTCATGGGTCTTGATGACGCCCGCCGGCAGGCGATCAGCCACCACAAAGCCATGGTTCTGACTGGTGATCTCGATTCTGCCGGTTTCCAGATCCTTGACCGGGTGATTGGCGCCGCGGTGGCCGTGATGCATCTTTTCCGTGCTTCCGCCCAACGCCAGCGCCAGCATCTGGTGGCCAAGGCAAATGCCGAAAACGGGCAAGCCGGCATCCAGCACACCCTGAATGGCGGGCACCGCATAGGCCCCCGTCGCCGCCGGATCGCCCGGCCCGTTGGACAGGAACACGCCGTCGGGGCGGTGGCGCAGAATGTCGTCGCTGCCGGCTGTCGCCGGCACTACCGTGACACGACAGCCGGCGCTTACCAGGCAGCGCAGGATATTGCGCTTTATGCCGTAGTCGACGGCCACCACATGGTGGCGGGTGCTGCCGGCGGTGGCAAAGCCATCCGCCAGACTCCAGCGTCCCTCGGTCCATTCATGGGTCTGCCCGCAGGTGACCGTGCGGGCAAGGTCCATCCCTTCCAGCCCCGGCCACGCCCTGGCCGCGGCCACCAGCGCATCCCTGTCGATCACGCCATCGGCAGGATAGGAGAGGACCGCTGCCTGGGCGCCCTGATCGCGCACGGCGCGGGTCAGGGCGCGGGTGTCGACGCCGCTGATCGCCGGCAGATTGTGGTGCAGCAGCCACTGGTCAAACGGTTGCGCAGCGCGCCAGTTCGACGGCGGGGTTATGGTTTCCCGCAGGATACAGCCCAGAGCGGCGGGCGTTGTCGTCTCGATGTCTTCGCCGTTGGTGCCCACATTGCCGATGTGGGGAAAGGTAAACGTGATGATCTGGCTGGCATAGGACGGATCGGTCATGATCTCCTGATAACCACTCATGGCGGTGTTGAAGCACAGCTCGCCGGTGACCGTGCGTCGGGCTCCGGCACCGACGCCCCAGAAGACCGAACCGTCAGCCAGAACCAATACCGCCGTTGCGCTGTTAGGGCGCGACGGGGCAGAGGCTCGGGCTTCTGTCATGCGGGCCTCGCAGGGCCCGATGGGCCGCGGAGTGAGGTGAGCCTGAAGCCGGATGGCCCGGCCAGGCGGCGCCATACATATTTGGCACCCCCCGTGGCGTCAAGCCGCTCGCCGGAATACCGGTCGGCCGGCAATGAACCCGCCGTCCCCGGCCTGTCGGCGGCGGCGGATTCTGCGGCGGCGGTCGGCCCCATCTGCCGCCAAATCCGCTATACTCCCCGGTTACCACATCGCCACTATCGGGATCGGCACGGCACAGGGCGACTGGCGTCCGTCGCAGGACCGCACGGCCTGTGTCCCGGGGAACGGACATGCTCAGAGCGCAAATCAGTGATCGGTTGAAAGTCGCCATGAAGGCGCGCGACACCATCGCCGTATCAACCCTTCGCCTGATTCTCGCGGCTCTCAAGGACCGTGACATCGCGGCGCGAACGGAAGGCCATGACGCTGGTGTGGGCGACGCCGAGATTCTCGCCATGTTGCAGACCATGATCCGCCAGCGTCATGACAGCGTTGCCGCCTACGAGAAAGGCGGTCGCCAGGAACTGGCTGACCGCGAGGCAAAGGAAATCGCCATCCTGCAGACGTTTCTGCCGCGCCAGATGGACGAGGCCGAGATGCGTCAGGCCATCGCTGTGCTGATCGCCGAGATCGGCTCTGACGGCCTCAAGGACATGGGCCGGACCATGACGGCGCTGCGCCAGACCTATGCCGGACAAATGGACTTCGGCAAGGCGAGTGCTATTGTCAGGGAACGGCTGGCCTGAGGCTGAGGCGGTGCCTGCGCGGTCAGGCTGGCGGACCAGCAAGCGGCCAGGCAGATGGCCAGGTTGCCGGCGATTGCAGTGGGTCTGTTGTGCCTGGTCGGCCCACGGGGAGGGGTAATGGCAGTACCGCGCGAATTCCTTGATGAGCTTCGCGCCCGGGCCGATCTGGCGGCGGTGGTCGGTCGCCATGTGCGCCTTGAGAGGCGAGGCCGTGAGTTCGTCGGCCTCAGCCCGTTCCAAAAGGAAAAAACGCCGTCTTTCACGGTGGTGCCCGATAAGGGCTTTTACCACTGCTTTTCCAGCGGCAAGCATGGCGATGTCTTCTCCTTCCTCATGGAGGTGGAGAATCTGACCTTCCGCGAGGCGATAGAGCGGCTTGCCGGCGAGGTCGGTCTGGAGCTGCCGCGCGAGACGCCGGAGGAGGCGGCGCGGGACAGTCGACGGGCCGGCCTCAAGGAGGCCAACGAAGCGGCGGCACGCCTGTTTGCCCGCCAGCTCGAATCGCCGGCAGGGGCACAAACCCGGCACTACCTGGCCGAGCGCGGCGTGCAGCCGGAAACCATCCGGACTTTTCGCCTGGGGCTGGCCCCGTCGTCCGGTCAGTGGCTGGCGCCTGCGCTGGAGGCCCAGGGCATTCCGGTGGACCTGGCGCTAGAGGCCGGATTGCTCGTGCGACCGGACGATGGCCGTGCGCCGTTTGACCGTTTCCGCCATCGCCTGATGTTTCCCATCACCGACCTGCGCGGTGACGTGATCGCCTTTGGCGGGCGGGCGCTGGGCGACGCCCCGGCAAAATATCTCAACTCTCCAGAGACCCCTCTGTTTCACAAGGGAGCCACGCTCTACGGCCTGGCCGCCGCCCGCCAGGCGGCGCGCGACCAGCAGGCGGTGATTGTCGTCGAGGGTTATATGGACGTTATCGCCATGCATCAGGCGGGGTTTGCGCACGCGGTGGCGCCGCTGGGCACGGCCCTGACGGAAGCGCAACTGGCGCTGCTGTGGCGCCTGTCCGATGAACCTGCCATTTGCTTCGATGGCGATGCGGCGGGGCAGCGGGCCGCCGCCCGGGTGGCGGAGCGGGCGTTGCCCCAACTGGTGCCCGGCCGCTCTCTCGGCTTCGTCTGGTTGCCGGCGGGGGAGGACCCCGACAGCCTGTTGCAGCGGGACGGGCCGGCGGCCATGAGCCGGGCCCTCGCCGCGGTAACGCCGCTGGCTGACCTGGTATGGCGCCTGGAGTGGGGTGCCCGGCCTCTGGAAACGCCTGAACAGCGGGCCAATCTGGAGCAGCGGCTGGATGCGCGGGTGGCGGTGATCGGCGACCGTCGGGTCGCGCATTGGTATCGGGAGAGGTTTCGTGAGTATTTGCGCGGCGCGTTCCCCTATGGCGCCCACCGCGCCGGCCGGCCTCAGGCGCGGTCGACGGGCCGCTTCGGTGAGCGCCCGGCCACGGCCGGCTTGCGCCAGCCTGTGGCCCTGCCGGTCGGCCGGCCCGATCTGGCGGTGCTGCGCCACCGCCAGATTGAGGGGCTGCTGGCGGCGTTCATCAATCAGCCGGCGCTGCGGGCGGAGCGGCGCGGCGATCTGAAACACCTGGCCATAGACGACCCGAAGCTTGACAAAGTGCGCCTGGAACTCGTTAATCCGGCCCTTTCCGGCCTTGACACTGACGGGCTGCGGGCCCACCTGACTGCATGTGGATGGCAGGAAGAGCTTGATCGGATATTAAGCCGGTCGGTCAATGAGTTAGCGGGATTCGCCGCGCCGGGGACGCCTCTCGACGAAGCCAGTCGACGATGGCGTGAGGAATTGGCCTTCGCCAGTCGCCGTAAGTCTGGCGTGAAGGCGTCCGGGGGGACGCACATGCAGGTGCAGGACTAGCTGGCGCGCCGGGGTGTGCGCCGGCAAGGAATTTGGCGGGCATGGCCCGCGTGAACACCGATTAATTCTTGGCCGGCGCTGACATGATCAGCCCGAAGGAGTGACGATGGCAGGCAAGACGCAGGCAGGCAAAGCCGCTACCACCAGAACGCGCGCCGGCACTTCGCCGTCGCGGTCGGTCAAGGCGTCCGCCACCGCGAAAGCGACCTCCCGGACAGGCTCTACCGCCAGGGCAAAACCCGTGGCCAAAGTGAAGGCCGTGGCCGCGGCGAAGCCAGCGGGCCGGCCAGCGGGCCGGAAGGCCGCAGTTGCGACCCAGCCCGCCGTTAAGAAACCGCCCGTCAAGAAACCGCCCGTCAAGGGAACGCCCGTCAAGGGAAGGACCGCGCCACGCCGCGCTGCGGCGGCGGCCACGGCGGTGGTTCGCCGGACCGCCAAAGCGACACCGGCCAGGAGT
Source organism: Alphaproteobacteria bacterium (assembly GCA_040218575.1). NCBI lineage: Bacteria > Pseudomonadati > Pseudomonadota > Alphaproteobacteria > Alphaproteobacteria bacterium. The sequence goes on from JAVJRE010000003.1 coordinate 332,885, forward strand.
TCGGCGAAAACTGTTGGCGCCAAGGCGGCGAAAGCGGCGAAGCCCGCCAAGGCTCTGAAGCCGGCCAAGGCGGCCGCGGCAAAGCCGGCCAAAGTTGCGAAGCCGGCCAAGGCGGCCACGGCCTCCAACAAGACTGGCGCTGGCAAGACTGGCGCTGGCAAGACTGGCGGCGACAAGGCGGGTGCCCGGCGCGCCGAACAATCCACCTCCCGGCTGAAGGCCAGGGCGGGCGGTCAGGCCATGGACAAGCCGGTGGTGACCATCGGCGCCAGGCCGGCGGCGAATGCGGCGATGGCCGGCAAGGGGGGCAAGGCCGCCAAGCCGGCGAAGGCCGGCAAGACCGGCCGCGACGAAGACCCGCCGCTGCTGATGGACGGCATGCTGGCGGCGCTGAAGAAGATGATCGCCCGCGGCAAGGAGCGCGGCTACATCACCTATGACGAGCTCAATTCTGTCCTGCCGCCGGAGCAGGTGTCGTCGGAGCAGATTGAAGACACCATGGCCCAGCTCAATGAGCTGGGCATCAATGTCATCGATAGCGAGGACAGCGACGAAGCGGCGGATGCCTCGACTGCCGGGGCGAGCGAGGATTCGCCAACGACGACGACCAGCGATGAAGATCTTGGCCGGACTGATGATCCGGTGCGTATGTATCTGCGCGAGATGGGCAGTGTGGAGCTGCTCAGCCGCGAGGGCGAGATAGAGATCGCCAAACGGATTGAAGCCGGCCGCCAGAAGATGATCGGCGCCATCTGTGAGAGCCCGCTGACGCTGCGCGCCATCGTTGACTGGCGCGAGGGGTTGCGCCAGGGAACCGTGCTGCTGCGCGACATCATTGACCTGGATGCGACCTATGGCGGCGGTCCGGGCGGCCAGTCGGCTGCGACCGGCGCTAATGGCGCTGCTACCGGTAATGGTGCGGCGACCCAGCCCGCGGCCGGCGCTAACGGCGCCGCGCCCCAGCCTGCGGCAGCCGCCAAGCCGGCGGCGGACGATTCCGATGACGACGATGATGATGACGATGGCGAGGTAAACATGTCGCTCGCCATGCTCGAGTCCACCGTCATGCCCAAGGTCCTGGAGAACTTCGACACCATCTCAAAGACCTATGGCAAGCTGCAGACGCTGCAGGAAAAGCGTATGGCTACGCTGCAGGATGGCGATGCCACCAGCGGCCAGTCTGATTCCCGCTATCGCAAGCTGCGCGACGAGCTTATCGAGCTGATGGAACAGGTCCATCTCAACAACAATCGCATCGAAGAACTGGTTGAGCAGCTTTACAGCTATCATCGCCGGATCCTGGCCCTTGAGATGCGAATCTTCCGGCTGGTGCGCGGCTGTAACGTGACTCGCGAGAGTTTCCTTGAGCAGCATTCCGGTCGCGAGCTGGAGCCGGACTGGCTGGCGACGGTCGCCGCGTCGGTGGGCGGCGCCTGGAAGAAGGTGCAGACGGAGCATGGCTCGGCTATCGAGCAGATGCGGGCGGAGATTTCCGAGATATCCGCGTCTGTGCGTATGCCGATCTCGGAGTTCCGGCGTCTCGTGAGCACCGTTCAGGAAGGCGAGCGCGAGGCCAATCGGGCGAAGAAAGAGATGGTGGAGGCCAATCTGCGCCTGGTTATTTCCATCGCCAAGAAATACACCAACCGTGGCCTGCAGTTTCTCGATCTGATTCAGGAAGGCAATATCGGCCTGATGAAGGCGGTGGATAAGTTTGAATATCGTCGCGGCTACAAGTTCTCGACCTATGCCACCTGGTGGATTCGCCAGGCCATTACGCGCTCCATTGCCGATCAGGCGCGCACCATCCGCATTCCCGTGCACATGATTGAGACCATCAACAAGCTGGTGCGCACGTCACGCCAGATGCTGCATGAGATCGGTCGTGAGCCGACGCCGGAGGAACTGGCCAAGAAGCTGGCCATGCCGCTGGAAAAAGTGCGCAAGGTGCTGAAGATCGCCAAGGAGCCGATCAGCCTGGAAACGCCGATCGGTGACGAGGAAGACAGCCATCTTGGCGATTTCATCGAGGACAAGAACGCTGTCATTCCGTTGGAATCGGCTATTCAGTCCAACCTGCGGGAGACCACCACCCGTGTTCTCGCCAGCCTGACGCCACGCGAGGAGCGCGTTCTGCGCATGCGCTTCGGTATTGGCATGAATACCGACCACACCTTGGAAGAGGTGGGTCAACAGTTCTCGGTCACCCGCGAGCGCATTCGCCAGATCGAGGCCAAGGCGCTGCGCAAGCTGAAGCACCCGTCGCGTTCACGCAAGCTGCGCAGCTTTCTGGACACCTGAGTCACGACGCGGCGATGTATTGATCGAGGGGTCGCTTCGCAGGCGACCCCTTTTTCTTGGGCGGCTTGTCCGGCGCGCTCGGTGCGTCCTGCCGGCAAAGGGAGCGTTTCACGTGAAACACTGGTGGTCCCGTGCGGCTTAGTTTTCTCGGCACCGGCTGTCCGGTGGCTCATCCGGTACGGTTCGGCCCGGCCCATCTGGTGCGGACCGCGCAGTCGGCGGTTCTGATCGACTGTGGCTCCGGCGTGAGCCAGCGTCTGGTTGAAATCGGCTGTCCGGGCCGTGATCTGGATGCGGTGCTGCTGACCCACCTGCATTCCGATCATATTGTCGATTTGTTCCAGCTCATTATTTCGTCCTGGCATCAGGGGCGGAGCCGGCCACCCCGCATCTATGGCCCGCGCGGCACCCGCCGCTATGTGGACGGGCTGATGGCGCTGTGGCGGCCGGAACTGGAGCAGCGCATCGCCCATGAACGGCGCCCGTCCGCGGTGGCACTGCAGCCAGAGGTGCATGAGTTCACCGCCGGCCCCGTCGGTGACTTTACCGATCTGGCGGTAGAGGCGGTGGAGGTGGATCATAAGCCGGTGGAGAACGCCTTCGGCTTTGTTTTCCGGGGCGAGGGCGCCACGCTGGTTCTGTCCGGCGACACTGCGCGCTCGCCGGCGTTGATTAGCGCCGGCGCCGGCGCCGATCTGCTGGTGCACGAAGTGTTCAGCCATCGTGACATGCCGGTCATTGAGGGTGTTCGTACGGCTGAAGGCACGGCCAATGTGGCGCGCTATCACACGCTCTCCAGCGAAGTCGGCAAAGTGGCGCTGGAGATGGGGGCGGCGGCTCTGGCGCTGACCCATTTCGTGCCGCCGGCGGCCGACCGGGACGCCCTGCTGGATGAAGTGCGGCAGGACTTCGCCGGCCCGGTCATCCTTGGCGAGGACCTGATGACGGTTGATGTGGGCCGGCGCACCCTGGCCTGGGGTAATGCCCGCCTGTCTTATAGTTGAGCGCCCTGGTTGAGCATCATGGCTGAGCGGCATGGTCGAGCGCCGGTCGCCCTCCCAACCAGGGGGTCATTGCGGCTATGCTGCCGCCGGGGCCCGTAGTTCAGATGGTCAGAACACGCCGCTCATAACGGTGTAGTCGCAGGTTCGAGTCCTGCCGGGCCCACCAAGCTCTCCCGGGAGAGCCGCACGAAGCGCTCAGCGTGTCCGCGAACCGCCCACCACCAATCCGGCGAACGTCGCCGTGCGCTCCGTAATGGCCTTTTCCGTTGGCAGCCGCTCCATGCTGGATGCGCCATAGAAGCCATGACAGGCAGGACATCGTGACAGCAGGTATTGGACGTCCGCCGGTTCGGCCAACGGTCCGCCATGACAGATGAAGATCATGTCCGGCTTCACCGTGCGAACCGCATCCGCCCAGTCATTGAACATCTCAACGCACTGGTCCAGGGAGTATGTATCACTGGCTCCGATGGAGCCGCCGGCGGTCAAACCGAAATGAGCCACCAGCACGTCCGTTCCCGCCTCGGTCATCTGCAGGGCTTCGTCCCGGCTGAAGACATAAGGTGTGGTCAGCAAGCCCTTGTGATTAGCCCGCGCGATAAGATCGATCTCCATATCAAATGACATGCCCGTGTCTTCCAGGCCTCGTCGGAAATTACCATCGATGATGCCGACGGTCGGAAAGTTCTGTACGCCGGAAAAGCCGATGGCCATCAGGTCATCAAGGAACCTGTCCACGATCAGAAACGGGTCCGTGCCGTTGACGCCCGCCAGCACCGGCGTTGTCTTCACCACGGGCAGCACCTCGCGGGCCATGTCCATGACGATGTCATTGGCATTGCCATAGGCCAGATAGCCCGACAGGGACCCGCGGCCGGCCATACGGTAGCGACCGGAGTTGTAGATCACGATCAGGTCCGCACCACCCTGCTCTTCGCATTTGGCACTGAGACCTGTGCCGGCGCCGGCGCCGATGATCGCCTGCCGGCTGGCAACCTTCGCCTGCAGGCCGTCCAGTATTTCAGCCCTTGAAATGCCTGCCACGGTCTTCTCCTGCTTTGCGGATCCTGCTTTACGGGCGATCCGTGATTTCGTTGAAGTGGTCAAGCGCGACCGCCACGAAGTCCTCGGCGTTGATGTGGTGATCGATCCGAATCACGTGGCGTTTCTCCGTGGCCAAAACCGTTTTTTCAATGGCCCCGAACAGGGCTGCATCGGCGTCCGGGTCATAAAAGGGTCCGCCCTCTATGTCTAACGCAGACACCCCCTTTTCCGGCAGGAGAAAACGCACAGGCCCCTGGCAGCGGTTGAGCTTGTCGCCGATCCACTGGCCCACTTTCGCCGATTCGTCGGCGGTGGTGCGCATCAACGTGACCTGGGCGTTGTGAACATGGAAAAGACGTCCCTCAAAGCGGCGAGGCACCGTCTCCCGCGCCCAGAAGTTCACCATATCCAGCGCACCGCAGGAGCCCACATAGGGGACGCCCGTGCGGGCGATGCTGTCCAGCCGTTCCTCACCGGCGCTGAGGACGCCGCCAACAATCAGATCGCAGATCTCCGTGGTGGTCATGTCGAGCACGGCGCTGATGTCCCCCTGGTCGATCAGCTTCTCCATTGACCGTCCGCCCGTACCGGTCGCGTGAAAGACCAGACAATCCCAGTGCTTGTGCAATTTTTCCGTCAGGGAGAGGACACAGGGAGTGGTTACCCCGAACATGCTCAGCCCCACAGCCTTTTTGTCGCTGGCCCGGTATGGCGGACGCCAGGTCATCATGCCGACCAGGGCGTGCGCCGCGTTCGCCAGGACCTTCGCGGAAACCCGGTTGAGTCCCGCGATGTCGGTCACGGAGTGAAACATGTTGACGTCGCTTGGCCCCACATAGGCGGCCACATCACCGGAGGCCAGGGTGGACACCAGAACCTTGGGAATACCGATGGGCAGAGCCTGCATGGCCGGGCCGATCATGCTGGTCCCGCCGGAGCCGCCCAGGCCAATGATTCCGTCAATATCGGAGCGCGTGGACAGGAAGCGCCTGAGGGCCTCCCCCATGTTCCTGACAGCCACCGCGCGGTCACTGACAAAGACCGCAGACGGCCCGGCCGGATGGTGCATGGCGACGTCATGGGCGCTGACATCCGCGGCACAGTCCACAGGGCGGGTGCTGATATCCACCAGGACGGCGGTGGCGCCAGGCCGCGCCTTTACAACAAGGTCTTTGACGTAGCGGAGGTCCGCTTCCTTGGTATCGCAGGTGCCGACGATATAGGCTTTCCCTGTCATGCGCCCCTCCTCACAGTCGTGCCTGCGCGGTCATCAACTGGCGACAACTGGCAACGCGGCGCGGTCGGCCCCGGGTCCACTGGCGGCAGAACACTGATGGTATCAGCCATAGCGTCGCCTGCCACCGGCTCACGGCTGCTCATGGCGGCCCGGGGGGCGGGTCGGTGACAGGCGGATGGCGGGGTGCGGCGCCGGCTCTCGCCAGGTCGGGGGCGACACTTCCGCAAAACGAAGGCTATGCTGGAGGAACGCGCGAGACATGACAATCCCGGAAGCTCAAGCGCCGGGGTTCAACCTATCAGGATATGCCATGACCCAGGTCTTTGTGTCCTCCGTAATCCCGGCCGCACCGGCGGCAGTGTGGCGTGTGATCCGCGACTTCAACGGTTTGCCGGACTGGACGCCTTTTGTCGCCGAGAGCCATATCGAAGGCGGCAAGCCGGCCGATCAGGTTGGTTGCATCCGCAATTTCACGCTCGCCGATGGCGGGAAGATTCGCGAGCAGCTTCTGATGCTGTCTGATGTAGCCATGTCGTGCACTTACGCGATCCTCGAGAGCCCCATGGGCGTCGCTGATTATGTGGCGACCCTGTCATTGACGCCGGTGACCGATGGCGGTCTGACCTTTGCGGCCTGGCGGGCCGACTTCAACTGCCCGGCAGAGCGCGAGCAGGCCCTGATTGATCAGATCGGCGACGGGGTATTTCTGTCTGCCTTCAGGCATCTCAGGCAGAGATTCCAGCCCTGATGTGACGCCGTCCACACAGAGTCCCTAACGAAAGGAATTGGGCAATGCCGCAGCAGCAAGCTCTGTTTGAAACAAGCTGGGACATGGACATTCCCGACATCGAACCGGTGAGACTGGGATTCATCGGGGCCGGCGCCATGGCCTCCTTTGCGGTGTATCCTGGCCTGCATTTTGCCGAAATAGACCTTCGCGCCGCCTGTGATCTGGATGAGGCGCGGGCCAGGAAAATGGCCGAAAAGTTCTGCTCAGGGCGCTACTACACCGACTATCGCAAGATGTGGGAGAAGGAAGACCTGGAGGCCGTTTCCGTCCAGTTGCAGCCGGGCGACGACCGGTTTCGCATCGTCAAGGAGGCGCTGCAGGCCGGCTATCACGTCTTCATGCCCAAACCACCAACCCAGACCTATGCGGAAACGGTGGCGCTTGCGGAGGCGTCCGACAAGGCCGGCAAGGCGGTGATGGTCAATTTCGAATCGCGCTTCAGCTATGGCGTCAGAATGGCCAGAAAGGTCATGGCCCAACCCTCCTTCGGGCGCCTGACCCAGTCATCCTTTTCTTTCTGCACAGGAAGCTACAAAAACCGACGGCACCCGGGTTCGCCCTACAAAGACACGGTGCACGCCTATCTGCTCGACTTCACGCCGCATCACCTGGATCTCGCCCGGTATCTGTGCGGAGAGGTCCGCCAGCTTGCGCTTTTTCACCACGAATGGGACGGCGAGAGCACCAATGCGCTGGCGTTGGAGTTCGAGGATGGCAGCGTTGGCACGATGCAACTCAACAGCAACCGCATCTGGTGGCGCAACTATGACCGGATCGAGCTGACCGGACAGGGTGAGTACATCACCGTGGACAGCCTGTGGAAGGTCAAGCACTACACCCTGGCCCAGAATACCTTTACTGAAAACTATCGCGATGAGCGCAGCGGTGAACTGACCGGCGACGGTTTTGCCCTACGTGAGTTCGTCAGCGCCATTCGCCAGAATCGCCAGCCCGTGGCCAGCATTCAGGATGTGGTCGGCACCATGGAGCTGTACCAGACGATCTATGACGCGGTTTGCGAGGGCAGGAACGGGGTGATCCTACAGAAATAGCCGGCCCGGCGCCGTCGAACGCCAAAGCCAGCGACTGAACGGTTGACTGCCGTGTAGGGCTAAGTTCAGCGTTGGGTGCCCGGCGCAGAGCTCTCCTCGGGCTGTCCGAACGGTCCCTCGCTGGTTGACAGGAAGGCGAGGATGAGAGCGTCCCGACGATCCTCCGGGAGATTCGCTGGCCGCGCCACGCCCGCGACATAAATTCCGTCTGCGAGTGCCACGGCCAGGTCGGCAACATCCTCGACGGGGTGGGTGCCCTTGAGGGATCCGTCGGACCGGCCTCGCGCGATTGCCTCGCAAGCCATAACGTGCAGCCGGGCGTAGGCTACTCGGAGTCGCTCTGCAATCCTGTTGTCCAGTTGGGCGCTCGCCAGGCTACGGAACATCACGCCGGTGCTCACCGGATCGCCGGCCTGGGCGAGGTATCGCATCATGGCGACCAGTTGGTCCCGGCCGTTTCTTGCGCGGTCCAATTGGCTGTCGAGGGCCGCGAAGAAGCGAACGGTATTGCGATCGAGCGCGTATTCGATGACAGAGCGAAGGTCCTTGAAATAGTGCGTGAGCAGCCCTGTGGTGCAGTCTGCTTCGCGAGCGATGGCGCGCAGACCAGCACCCTCGATACCTTCGCGCAACATGACGGTCAGCGCCGCATCGGCGACCGAGTTCCTGCGTTCCCGCTGTGTATTCTCATCAATCATGGGTGACACCTGGGGCAAAGAGTAGTCCTTGGGAGTACGGGTCAGAAAACCCTTGACGATCGGCAAGTACTACATAACACTTGTTATGTTATTCGTTTTTGCCGCGCATGGGAGGATGTCGATGCCTGAGGGCACGCCGATCACCAGGGCCCCTGAAGTCGGTCTAGAGGGCTACACGTACTTCTCACCCCAGCATTACGCGCTCGAACTGGAGCGTTTCTTCCGTCCGGACTGGCGCTTCGTCTGTCACGTCTCCGAGCTCGCCGAGCCTGGCAGTTATATAAGATACGATCTCGACCGCGACAGCGTCATCGTGGTCCGCACGCCCGAGGGCAAGATCAATGCTTTTCACAATGTGTGTCGTCACCGCGGCTCCCCTCTGGTTCGCGACTCTCGGGGTCGATGTCATCAGGGCGGTCTGGTGTGCCCGTTCCACGGCTGGCGCTACGGCCTCGATGGAGCGCTCCTGACGGCCCCGTTTATGCACAACGGCTTCGACCGTTGTGGCATAGATCTAAAGTCGGCATGGGTCGAGACATGGAACGGGTTTGTTTTCGTCTGCGTCGGTTCTAGGCGGCCATTGCCAGTTTCCGAGCGTCTCACCGGTGCGGATTTTTCCGGTTACGACATGGACAGGCTCAAAGTCGTGTGGGAGCGCGAGGACATTGTCGAGGCGAACTGGAAAATCGCCTGGGAGGGTGGGATCGAGTGCTACCATTGCCCGATGAACCATCCTGGACTGATGAAAGTGACGCCGTTCGACGACTACGGTGATCAACTCAACGCGAAAAGGATTTGCGAGTACGACTATATCCCGGATCGGCCGACCTTTCCTGAATTTCGGGATGATCCATCGAGGAGCGGAATCCGCCACGCGGATAACCCGGCACGCAGCAGCACAGTGATTCAATGGCATCTCGGAGTCTTCGAGTTGTTCGTCGGCCATCGGGGGGCAGGCGCTGCGGCGTTCCGACCACTCGGACCGACACGAACAGCAATCCGAATGATCCAGCTCGTACCGGTCGACGCTGTCGAGGGCGTAGATTACACGATGGACCAGTTGCAGCTTGGAGCAACTGTGCGCGACGAGGACAACGCGCTCGTTGAACTGGTCCAAAAGGGTGTCACTTCAAGCGCTTTCGAACCCGGCCCGTTCAATAGGAATTTGGAGGCGGGAAATCGGGTTTTCACCGAAGTTTATCGCCGCGCGATGGAGACAGCGTGAGCAGCAGACTGCCGGGCCACCTTTCGCACCACACCGCAAGACAAAACAAAACCGGCGTCCGCCGTTGCCGACGGACGCCGGAGCGTCTGAAACGTGTCGCCGGAGCGACTAGTCGATCAGCTTAATGTCCGTAGCGGCCGTGCGGCCATTGCGGCCCTTTTCGAGCTCGTAAGATATCCTCTGACCCTCGTTCAGTGACTCAAGGCCGGCCTGTTCGACAGCGGAGATATGAACGAAATCGTCCTTGTCGCCACCATCCGGCGCAATAAACCCATAGCCCTTGGTCCGGTTGAACCACTTTACTGTTCCTTCAACCATTACTTGCTTCCTTCACGAGTGACGAAACATGCCGGCGGATGGCCCCGCGCGGCGTTTGTCAGTCTTGCGATGGCCGGGGTTATCGGGCACAGGCCAGCGGCCCAGGCGGCATCCGTCGGTCTTCGAAAACTGCGCCCTCAACTATGCCGCGTCGCGTCGCGATTGCAAGCCCAACTTCTTTTCCTGGCCGGCCCACAGACAGCCGTTTGCCAGGGGAGCGCACTGGTATAGAAGGGGCGGGACAAGGGGACGGCCCCCGGATCACTGGAGACGCGGCATGACGCTGAAGCCGGCACATTTTCGTGAGATTCACCGGGACTTCGAGGCGCCCATCTCGCGCTATGACTGTGGCCGTCATTGCGCGCCCCTGAACGGTGGCGAGCCGGTCTGCTGCACGACCGGCCATGCCATCCCGGTGGTTGATCGCGCCGAGTGGACATTGCTCAAATCGCAGACTGATTTGTGGCACAAGTTCAAGCCGTTCGACGCCGCCTCCCGCCAGGTAGTGGATGACCTGCATGCCAACTGCACCGCCATCGAGTGCAAGGGTGCGGCCCATTGCGAGCGGGAGAACCGCACACTGGCCTGCCGCGCCTTCCCATTCTTTCCCTATATCAGCCGCGAGGGCGATCTGATCGGTCTGTCCTACTACTGGACGTTCGAGGACCGCTGCTGGGTCCTGTCCAATCTGCAGGTGGTCGAGCGCAAATATGTCCGCGAGTTTGTGCAGGCCTATGAACGGCTGTTCGCCGCTGATGAAGAGGAATACGCCGTCAACCGCGACCATTCCGCCACCATGCGCCGGGTCTTTTCCCGCTGGAACCGGCCGATTCCGGTCATCGGCCGCGATGGCGGCTATTTCAAGGTGTTGCCCTATGGCGGGGGCATGGAAAAGGCCAAGGTGAGCGAGTTCGGCGCGCACGGTCCCTATGTGTCACCAGCCGCCTATTGGGCAGCGGTGGCGGAAGCCAGCGCCGAGGCGACGTGACTTCAGCCGCCGCAGGCGGGTGGACGCCGCGCCCGGCAAAGACGTTTGCGGAACCCTACTGAAACGCCTGGATGCCGGTCTGCGCGCGGCCGAGGATCAGCGCGTGGATGTCGTGCGTCCCCTCATAGGTGTTGACCGCCTCCAGGTTCATGGCGTGGCGGATAACGTGATACTCGTCGACAATGCCATTGGCGCCGTGCATGTCCCGCGCCGCGCGGGCAATATCCAGCGCCTTGCCGCATGAGTTGCGCTTGAGAATGGAAACCATCTCAGGCGCCGCCCGGCCTTCGTCCATCAGACGGCCCACCCGCAGACAGCCGGTAAGACCCAGGGCGATGTCGGTCTGCATGTCGGCGAGCTTGCGCTGGATCAACTGGTTGGCGGCCAGCGGTCGGCCGAACTGGCTGCGGTCGAGCGCATAGGTGCGCGCGCCATGCCAGCACGCCTCGGCCGCCCCCAGTGCACCCCAGGCAATGCCGTAGCGGGCGAAGTTGAGGCAAGTGAAGGGGCCGCGCAGTCCGGCAATGTCCGGCAGTATGGAGTCAGCCGGCACCGCAACATCCTTGAGAACAATTTCGCCGGTGGGAGAGGCGCGCAGCGCGAACTTGCCGTGGATGGCATTGACCGTCACGCCAGCGCTGTCGGCCGGCACCAGAAAGCCGTGAATACGGTCCCCGTCATCGGCCAGCCTGGCCCAGATGAGCATCAGCCCGGCATAGGGCGCCAGTGAGATCCAGGTCTTGGTGCCGTTCAGCACATAGCCGCCATCGGCGGCGCGGGCACGGGTTGTCATGCTGGCCGGATCAGAGCCGGAGCCCGGCTCCGTCAGGCCAAAACAGCCAATCACCTCGCCACTGGCCAGGCGCGGCAACCAGGCCTGCTTCTGCGCCTCGCTGCCAAAGCGATAGATCGGCGTCATGACCAGACTCGACTGTACCGACAGGCTGGAGCGGTAGCTTGAGTCCACCCGTTCGATCTCGCGCGCGATCAGGCCATAGCAGACATAGCTGAGGCCCGGACAGTCATAGCCGTCGATGGTCGGGCCCAGCAGGCCCAGCTCGCCCATTTCACGATAGATCGCCGGGTCGAAGGTCTCATTGCGATGGGCCTCGACGATACGCGGCATCAGCTTGCGCGCTGCATAGTCGCGTGCGGTGTCGCGGACCAGACGCTCCTCGTCGTTCAGACTGTCATCGAGCCGGAGCGGATCGTCCCACTCAAACGGCTGGGCGAAGGGATCGCTTGCTGCCATGCCTGTCTCCGTGCAGCGTGCCAGGTAGGCCCATAACCTAGCATGGCGTCGCTTCCGCTTGTCAGCGCCGACGGCAGCGGACAGACTGGCCGTTCGGTGATTCATCTCGTGGTTCTTCCGCCGCTGGCCTGCCACGCGGGCAAGCGTCCTCTGGACCTGGACAATTCCATCATGAGCAGCGACGGTCCCCTGTCCGGAGTGCGGGTCTTCGACCTCAGCCGCATCCTGGCGGGGCCGACGGCAACCCAGGTGCTGGGTGATCTGGGGGCGGACGTCATTAAGGTGGAGCGGCCGGACCAGGGCGACGACACCCGCGGCTGGGGACCGCCCTATGTGCGTGACGGGGATGGCCGCGATACCACCGAATCGGCCTATTATCTGGTGGCCAATCGCAACAAGCGCTCACTCACCCTCAACCTGGCGGAGGCGGAGGGTCAGGCCCTGGCGCGGCGGCTGATCGCCGGCAGCGACGTTCTGGTGGAGAACTTCAAGGTCGGCGGCCTGGCCCGCTATGGCCTGGGCTATGACCAGTTGCAGGCGGACTTTCCGCGCCTGATCTATTGTTCCATTACCGGTTTTGGCCAGGACGGCCCCTATGCTAGCCGCGCCGGCTATGACTTCCTGGCCCAGGGCATGGGCGGCATCATGAGCGTTACAGGCGAGCGCGACGGACCGCCCATGAAGGTCGGCGTGGCCATCGCCGACATCATGTGCGGCATGTATGCGGTCATCGCGGTTCAGGCCGCCCTGCGGCACCGCGATGCCACCGGCCAGGGTCAGCACATCGACCTGTCGCTGCTGGACACCCAGGTGGCGTGGCTGATGAACCAGGCGTCCAACTATCTGGTGTCGGGCGAGGCGCCCGGCCGTCTCGGCAACGAGCATCCCAATATCGTCCCGTACCGGGTCTTTGCCACGGCCGATGGCTACATCATCCTGGCGGTGGGCAATGACGGGCAGTTCACGCGATTCTGCGCCGCTGCGGGACTGGACGGGCTGGCGCAGGACGCACGTTTTGCCAGCAACCGGGCGCGGGTGGAAAACCGGCAGGGGCTGAACGACGCCATCGAGCGCCGGACCCGTCAACGGACCACCGCCGACTGGCTGGCGACGCTGGAAGCGGCAGGTGTGCCCTGCGGTCCGGTCAATGATATGGCCCAGGTGTTCGCCGATCCTCAGGTGCGGGCCCGCCACATGCGGCTGGACATGGCCCATCCATTGGCCGGCGGTGGCACGGTGCCGCTGGTGGCCAGTCCCATGCATCTGTCGCGCACACCGGTGACCTATCGCCATGCGCCACCGGTGCTGGGCCAGCACACGGACGAAATCCTCACCCAGGACCTTGGCTTGTCAGGGGATGAGATTGCCGGACTGCGCGAGCGCGGCATTGTCTAGCGGGGAACGGCCGGCCGAGCCCACGGGGCGGCGTCCGGCCGGGTCCAGGGGGCCGCGCCCGGCTAACCGGTGGCGGGTTCCCATATGACCGAGACAGCCGCGCCAGTGCGCCGTATCGGACGCTTTCCGGTTGCTCTGTTTCCCGTTCTGGGCGGGCGGTTCTTCACCCATCTGGCCTTTGGCCCGTTGCAGACCCTGCTGATCATCCGCCTGACAGAGACCGGCTTCAGCGTCCAGATGGCGGCGTGGGTCCGCTCCCTCAGCACCGCCGGACTGATCCTCGGCAGCTTCTTCTGTTTCCGGCTGATCAACCGGCTGGGTCATGCGCGCGCCTATGCCATCTTTGCCTGGACGGTCGGGGTTGGCGCCATCCTCTATGCGGTGCTGCCGCCGCCGTGGACGTGGTTCGCCATTGCCCTGGGGGTGGGGTCGGCCTCGTTTGGCATTACGGTGACGGTGGAAAGCTGGCTTCAGGCCTTGTCCACAAACGACATTCGCGGCCGGGTCATGAGCCTGTATATGGTCATCGGCGGCCTCGCCGGGTCGGTCGGCATGGTGGCCATTGATCTGTTTGATTCCACAACCATCTGGCCTTTTGTCTTCTTCGCCAGCCTGATCGCTATTTCGCCGATCCCGGTTCTGCGCGCCCGGGCCATGGCGCCCAAGGTGGAGCGACCGCGGGCCATGCCCCTGCGCGACCTGATCCGTGTCTCGCCGCTGGGGGTGGCGGGAACCATGATCTCCGGTGTCATCGGCGGCGCCCAGTTCGGCCTGGCCGCCGTTTTTGCCCTGCAACAGGAAAATCTCATTGTCGGTGCCGGCTCATTTGTGGCGGCCATGATGGTCGGCCAGTTCCTGGCACAATATCCCGTGGGCGGGCTGTCAGACCTGTTCGACCGGCGCAAGGTTCTGCTGGGCATCTATCTCTGCGCCGGCCTGGCGGCACTGGGCCTGGTCGCGGCCAATGCCTGGATCGGCGGGGTGTCGGTCCTTGTCATGATGGCGGTCCTGGGCGGCGCCACCGGTGTCGCCTATCCCCAGGCGACCGCCTATGTGAACGATCACCTGGACGACGACCAGCGGGTCTCAGCCAATTCCGGGCTGATGCTGGCCTTCTCCATCGGCGCCTTCACCGGGCCGCTGCCGGCTGCCTATGTGATGGACTGGATCGGCCCGGAGGGCCTGTACTACTACGTGGCGGCCATGGCTTTCGCCGCGGCAAGCTTCACCCTCTACCGCATGAGCCGGCGTCCGTCGCCGCAAAGCCAGGTGTTCGACCCCGCCGCCGCCCGGGTTACGCCCAGCCTGAACGCCATACCGCCGACGGTGGTGCGGCGCGCGGGCGGTGATGCGGATGGCGGCGGTCCGGGCTGACGCCCTCCGCAACTCCTGGCCTGCCACCACAGGGATGCCATATTTGTTGTCCAGATTCTGGCCAGGTCGCAACGGCGGGAGAGGACCCGGACATGCGAAAGGCACTTACAAAAACATACCGCAAGAGCTGGGTGGCCGGGTTTGCCGCGCTGGCCTTTGTGCTGGCGGCTTGCCAGTCTTATGGCGAGCCCGACCGTCAACTGATCGGCGGCGTTCTTGGCGGCACCATCGGGGCGGTGACCGGCGCGCAGTTTGGCTCGGGCAGCGGCCGCCTGGCGACGACCGCATTGGGGGCAGTGCTGGGCGCCTATTTCGGCAGTGAGGTCGGCCGGCATCTGGACCAGGAAGATCGCCGGCGGGCGGAAGGCGCATTCGTTGCCGCGGCGTCCAGCCCGACCGGTCAGAGCCAGGCCTGGAGCAACCCCGAGTCCGGCAACTCCGGTTCTGTGACCATGATGGGCCCGGCGGCCGGTTATGACGAAGGCTGCCGCGAGTTCACCCAGACCGTGACGGTGGATGGCGAAAGCCAGCAGTCTACGGGCGTCGCCTGTCGCCAGAACGACGGTAGCTGGCAGATCATCAACAGCTAGGGGCGGATCCGCTATATCCCTGGTGCTGCTTGGCCGGCTGCGGGCCAGGCGATAGGGTGCGGTCATGCGTATCGGCATTGACCTGGGTGGCAGCAAGATCGAAGGCGTTGTCCTGGCCGATGACGGCGCGGTGGTCGCCCGGCAGCGTATTGCGGCGCCGCGCGGTGACTATGGCGCCACCCTGGAGGCCATAGCCGGTATGGTCGCCCGGCTGGAAGAGGATGCCGGCCAGCCTTGTGTGGTTGGCATGGGAATCCCGGGCGCCGTTTCGCCGCGCACGGGACTGGTGAAGAATGCCAACTCCGTCTGGCTGATCGGCCATGCCATCGATCATGATCTGGCGCGGCGGCTTGACCGGCCGGTGCGGGTGGCGAACGACGCCAACTGCCTGGCCGTATCGGAGGCGAGCGACGGGGCCGCCGCCGGTGCGCATACGGTGTTCGGCGTCATACTGGGCACCGGGTGCGGCGGCGGGCTGGCGGTGGGCGGTCAGGTCCATGCGGGGCCCAATGCTGTCGCCGGAGAATGGGGCCATGTGCCGTTGCCCTGGCCGCGGGACCATGAACAGCCAGGACCGCTCTGTTATTGCGGCAAGGCCGGTTGTCTGGAGACATGGATTTCCGGCACGGCGCTGGGGCGGGATGATGGGCGTGGCCTGGACGGCGCGGAAGTCCACCGGCGGGCAGAGCAGGGCGAAGCGCCCGCGCTTGACGCCGTTATGCGCTATGAAGACCGGCTGGCCAGGGCGCTGGGCATGGCGATTACCATGCTGGACCCCGATGTGATCGTGCTCGGTGGCGGCGTCTCGAAAATGTCTCGCCTCTACCGCACCCTTCCGCCCATGCTTGCACAGTGGGTGTTTGGTGCCGAGGCGGAGACACCGATCCGGCCGGCCCTGCACGGCGACGCCAGCGGCGTGCGTGGCGCCGCCTGGTTGTGGCAGGCCGATGAAGCCTGAACCCTGTATGGCTGGCCGGTCAAACCGAAGTTGATGTGAGAGGCGTTCATGTTCGGCAAACAGATTCCCCTGTTCCGTCTGTTCGGCTTTGACGTCGGCATCGATCCCACCTGGGTGATGATCGCCGTTCTGGTCACATGGAGCCTGGCGGTCGGCCTGTTTCCGTCTTACTACCCCGGTCTGTCGCCGCTCGCCGCCTGGTCGATGGGAGTTGTCGGCGCCGCCGGTCTTTTCGCCTCGATCATCTTTCATGAACTGTCCCATTCTCTCGTGGCGCGCCGTTTCGGATTGCCCATCGGCGGCATAACCCTGTGGATATTCGGCGGGGTCGCCCATATGGAGGGGGAGCCCGAGGCGCCGAAGGTGGAGTTCTGGATGGCGATTGCCGGGCCGGTGTCCAGCTATGTGCTGGCCGGCGGGTTTGTGCTCGCCGCGTGGGCCGGCGATGGCCTGGCCTGGCCCGTAACGGTGACCGGTGTCTTCTGGTATCTGGCGGCGATTAACGGTGTTCTCGCCACCTTCAACCTGGTTCCGGCCTTTCCCATGGACGGTGGCCGTGTCCTCAGGGCGATCCTGTGGGCGCGCAGCGGCAACTTTCGCGAAGCAACACGGATTGCCTCCGGTCTCGGCGGGCTGTTCGGCCTTGGTCTGATGGCGGCGGCGGCATTCTTCCTGTTGCAGGGTAATCTTGTGGCCGCGGTGTGGTGGTTTCTGATCGGGCTGTTCGTTCGCTTTGCCGCGCGCAGTTCCTACCACCAGGTCCTGGTCAAGGAGGCGCTGGAAGACCGGCCCGTCAGCCAGTTCCTGACCGCCGATCCGATCATCGTGCCACCGGACCTCAGCCTGCACCGCATGGTGGAGGACTATTTCTACCGCTACTACTTCAAAGCGTTTCCGGTGGTGGAAGGTGGCCGGGCCATTGGCATCGTCAGCCTGGACCAGGTGCGCCAGGTGGCGCGCGACCAGTGGGAGACCACTACCGTCGGTGACGTGCTGACGCCAGTCGGCGACGACAATTCAGTGGCCCTGGGGACACCCGCTCTGGCCGCGCTGCGCCAGATGCAGCGCGGCGGTCTGAGCCGGCTGCTGGTGGTTGAGCGGGGCCGTCTGGCCGGTCTGGTCTGCCTGCGCGATCTGCTGGGCTATCTGACCATGCGCCTTGACCTGGAAGGCGGCGACGGGGGCACTGATGGTGCAGGCCGGCGGCAGGCTTGATCGCCCGTCAGTTGGGTGCATATTTGCCGTGACGCCGCCCGGCGGACGGACGGCCGCAAAGCAGGAGAGACCGGTCCATGAAGGCCATCGTCAAGGCGCACGCCGGCGAGGGTGTGGAGATGCAGGATGTGGCCAGGCCAGAGCCCGGACCCAATGACCTGCTGATCCGCATCGCCAAGACCGCTATCTGCGGCACGGACGTGCATATCTACAACTGGGATGCGTGGTCGCAGGCGACGGTGCCTCTGGGCCTGACCATCGGCCATGAGTATGTGGGCGAAGTGGTGGCCATGGGCGATGAGGTAGCCGGCTTCCATGTGGGCCAGCGGGTCTCTGGCGAGGGGCATATCACTTGCGGCTATTGCCGTAATTGCCGGGCCGGCCGCCGCCACCTGTGCCGCAATGCCAAGGGGGTTGGGGTCAATCGTCCGGGCGCCTTCGCCGAATATCTGGTTCTGCCGGCGTTCAATGCCTTTCCGCTGCCTGACTCCATCGGCGACGATATCGCGGCCATTCTCGACCCGCTGGGCAACGCCACCCACACGGCGCTGTCCTTCGACCTGGTGGGCGAGGACGTGTTGATTACCGGCGCCGGTCCTATCGGCGTCATGGCCTGTGCCATTGCCCGCCATGTGGGCGCGCGCAACGTGGTGGTGACTGACGTCAACGACTACCGGCTGGACCTGGCCCGCAAGCTGGGCGCAACGCTGGCCATTGATGTCCGCAGCCAGACCCTGGACCAGGCCATGACCGACCTCGGCATGCGTGAGGGATTTGACGTGGGCCTGGAGATGAGCGGCAACCCGGCCGCCTTTCGCGACATGCTGCGAACCATGAACCATGGCGGCCGTGTGGCCATTCTGGGCATCCCGCCGGAAGCGGCGGCGATTGACTGGAACCAGGTCATTTTCAAGGGCCTGGTGATGAAGGGCATCTATGGCCGGGAGATGTTCGAGACCTGGTACAAGATGGTGGCCATGCTGCAGAGCGGACTGACCATCGCGCCGATCCTGACCCACCACATGGCGGCGACGTCTTTTCAGGAAGGCTTCGACATCATGCGGTCGGGCCGCTCCGGCAAGGTTATTCTGGACTGGCGCTCCGCCGCCTGAGGCGGGCGACGAGACGGGCGGCGAAAATCCCGAAGGCCTGGCGCAGCGTGAGGTCAGCCGCGCCGCGTGGCGCCCCGTCCGGTATGCTGACGAACGGCAGGGACTGCTCGCAGGGGCACGAAATATTGCCGGACAGCGTGTGATGGCGGGCCATTGGACCTCCGTATCGGCTCAGTCGGTGGCGCCCGTGGCGCCTGTGGCCTGGGTGACCGGGGGCAGGGTGCCGTGTCCGGCCGCCAGTTGCGGCAAGCCATCGCCAATCTGATACCAATCGCCCTTGTCGGCAACAAAGATGTGCCGGGCCATGGCCAGACCGCTCGGCTGGTCGAGGCAGCCGGCGGCTATGGCGGTGTAGCCGGCCGTCACCGGCCGCCAGAACAGGCTGGAGCCACAGGTGCGGCAGAACCCGCGGCTGGCGGTGTCCGACGAGCGGTGCCAGGTAAGAGCCGACGGCGGCGCGTCGCCATCGAAACGAATGTGCGCCGTTTCGGCCGCGGTATAGGGGCCGGGGCCGCCGTGGAATCGCTGGCACATGTGACAGTGGCAGGTGACCACCGGCCGCAAAGGGCCATCAATGGTGAACACCACCGCGCCGCACAGGCACTGTCCCCTCTGGCGGCGCCCGAGGCCCTGGTGGCTCCGGCGGCGGTCGTCCCCGGTATCCGGGGCCGTAGGGTCTGGCGCCATGATGCTCTCCCTTAAGGGCCGATTAACCAAACTCTAACCGGCGGTGGCTAGGGTCGGCAATTGATGACCCATTCCCTCTTCGCCATTCGGGCCTGACCATGACCACACACGATTCTCCGCCGCCCCTGCCGACAACGGATGCTCTGTTGGCCAGGGCCGCCATGGCGTCATCCAGCCCCATGCTGGTGACCGACGGCGAAGGCCGGGTTCTGGCTGCCAATGGCGCCTTCACCCGCTATTGCGGCTGGAGCCTGATTGATCTGCAAAGCCGCTCGCTGGCGGTCTTGCGATCCGACCGCCAGGACCGCGGTGTCTATGCCGGCCTGTGGCAGAGCCTGGCGGATGACGGGCGCTGGCATGGCCATCTGTGGAATCGCACCCGTTCCGGCCAGGAAATGCTGAGCGACGTTCTGATTGACCGACTGCCGGCCGCCAGCAGGGCGGCAGGGCGGGTGGACGTTGCTGAGAATACCGCCGCAGATATCGCTTATGTAGCGGTCTATGCGCCGGTGGTCGCGGCCGGCCACGACGGCGGATCTCTGGACATTGCGAGCTATGATCCGCTGACGGTTTTGCCCAACCGGATGCTGTTCCTTGACCATGCCCATGGTGCGGTCGCGCGGGCGCGCCGCGCCGACAGCGGCCTGGCCGTACTGGTGCTTGATATGGACGGGTTCCGCGACATCAACCGCGACTATGGCTATGCGGTCGGCGACGAGGTGCTGAAGGCCGTCGGCGCCCGCCTGCTGGGCGGTATGCGCGAGGGAGATGTTGTGTCGCGCTATGCTGGCGACAAATTCGCCCTTCTCCTGCCCGAGGACATGAACGAGGCCGGCGCCCGACTGGCGGCCGAGCGATGCCGTTCGGCGATCATGGAGCCGCTGCACGTGGGCGGCGAGGAGATTCTGTTGACGCCCAATATCGGGGTCGCCCTGATGCCGGGCGATGGCTCAGACCCCGAAGGGTTGCTGGCCGCGGCGGAAGCCGCCATGCATCAGGCGCGTATGGCGGGCGGCGCCGGGACCATCGTCCTGGCCGGGCAACGTCAGGCCGCCTGACCCGGTCAGGTACCTGATGTGGCGTTGGTTTCGTACTGACGGCGCAGAATATCAATAAAGGCGTCCAGGTCGCCATTGACCCGCCGAATGGTCGAGGCATAGTCATCGCGGCGCGTCTTGGCCAGGCTCAGGCCGCCGGCCAGCACATCAACGATTCTGAGGCCGTTATTGGTCTGGCGAATGCGCCAGATGATCTCGAACGGCCGGCCGCCTGACTGATCGATACGCGACACAACCATGGCGCCCTCGGGTCCGTCTTCGAGCGCGCCGGTGATGACAAGCTGCTCACCGGAATACCGATTGAGCGTTGCCGTCATGAACTCGATGACACTGAGGCGGAACAGCCGCAGATACTCCGCCTCCTGCTCTGCCGTGGCCCCGTTGCGAAACCGCCCCAGAACCCAGCGGCCGATGCTGTCCAGGGCAAAGCTGTCATCCAGAAGACGGGTCAGCACATCCTGGCGCATTTCGGCGTCGAGAGACTCATCCTGCAGGGCGGCGATGGCCTGCTCCGCCAGACGGTCGATGAAGGCCTCTGCGTCGGCTATGGATTCGGCAGCCTGGCCGGTGCGCGGCATGGGGAAGATAGCCGTGGCGACAAAGGCGATGGCCAAAGCGAGGAGCAGCCGGCGACGCATGGCTGGTGCTTAGTTGGCGGCGCCGGACCGGGCGGCGGTTTCGGTTGAGGGTTCGTCCAGAACGTCCAGCGACAGGCTCGGCGCGGGAAGGGAGTTCGGCAAGAACCCGTTATTGATCTGCGCCATACGCCGCTGCACGTAGAGACTGCGGATAGTGGCGTAGAAATCCGTAGACGCCCGCTTCAATTCGTCCACATCATCCAGCACCTGCGAGCGGGAATCGATGGCCACGGCGCCGCCGCGCGCATAGACCCACTCCGACTGGTCGGTATTGCGCAGATACAGGTTGAGGCTGTCCAGCCACAGACCATCTACGGCCAGGCCGACCGCATCCCGCGGCGTTGACGGGCCGAATACGGGCAGCACCAGATAAAGGCCGTCGCCGACGCCCCATACCGCCAGGGTTTGCCCGAAATCCTCGTCATGGGCCTCGAGACCGATATCGGAAGCGGCATCGAACAGTCCAAGAAACGCGACGGTATTGATGGCAAAGCGGCTCAAGGTCACGCCGGCGCGTTCAAACTCGCCCTGCAAGAGATCGTTGATCAGGATCACGGGCGAGCGCAGGTGGGCCAGGAAATTGCTGACGCCCTTGCGGGCCGGGTCAGGCAGTTCACGGTAGAGCCGTGCTGCCGGCGCGATGACGGCGGTGTCCAGCGCCTGGTTGAACGCGAAAATGCCGCGGTTGATTGGCTCCAGGGGGTCAGCGATGGCCAGGCTGTCGTCGCCGCCCTCAAGATCCCCGGCGGCGCTGCCGGTCTGGGCAACGGACTGGGCCAGGAACAGGGACGCCGAGGTCCCCCGGCCCGCCGCAGCATCGTCGTCGCCGTCCGCCCAGGCCGCAGCGGCTGGTATCAGAACCAGGGCCAGCGCGGCAAGCGACCATATGGCAAGAACCGGAGCGCCTGAGTGGCGATGATCAGATGAGCGCTTCATGGAGTGTGGCCCTGGACTGCGTTTCAGTGAACGAAAGCCGGCACGATGGAATGACGGCAATACGGCTAAAATCCTGTAAAAAGACGATACGATTTCCACTTGCCAAAGCCGACTGGTTGCCTTCCGGGGATGGCTGGCCCGCCGGTATGCTGGCGTTCAGACCGTAAAACAGAGCTTAACCGCCCTGCCCATCCCCTATGCGCGTCCGGTTCTCCAGCCCCGGAACCGCGCGGCCAGTGAGTAGCACATGGCGGCGTTGAGGGCCAGACGCCGCTGCCCGCCGCCGAGCGCCCCATGCCGGCCCGGTGATTAACCTGTGATTAGCTATTCCGCGCGACAGTCGCCAGGCCAGCCATGGCCGCGATTCCGGCCTGGTGGCGCCGGCGCGGAGGCCGCAGTGTGGGAAAATGACAGTACCGATGAGGCGGCCCGCCTTGCTGGGGCGGCTATCGCCCGTCTAGGTGATCTTGGGCTGGCGACGACGCCGCGCAACTTCACGCTGTTCTATGCCTATGAAAGCGGCCGCGACCCGTCACTGCGCCATGCGCTAGAGGCCGAAATCGCTTCCGGCCGCCTGTCGGCAGACAGGGCGCTTGCCCTCTATGATCGCTTTTTCGGTATCGATCATGGCCATGCCAAGCTGCATGAAGCCTGTCTCGCCATGCAGAGCACTTTTGGCCAGGTCTTTGGCAATCTCAAGGAAGCAGGCGGCCATACCGCGCGCTTCGGCCAGGCACTCAATACCGTCTCGGGCGTTCTGACGCCCGACATGTCCGCCGAAGCGCTGTCGGATCTGGTGCGCCAGATCGCCACTGCCACCAGCAATATGCAGCAGCAGAATCAGGCGCTGGCCGACCAGCTGACCGAAGCCAGTGGCGAGATAGATATTCTGCGGCAGGATCTGGAGGATGTGCGTCGCGAATCCCTGACTGATGCGCTGACCGGCATCGCCAACCGCAAGTATTTTGATATCCGGCTTATGGAGTGCATGGAGCAGGCACAGGAGTCGACCAAGCCCCTGTCCCTTCTGATTATGGATATCGACCATTTCAAGATGTTCAATGACCGCCATGGCCATTTGCTGGGGGATCAGGTTCTGCGCCTGGTGGCACGGACCATCACCGAGTCCGTCAAGGGTCGCGACACGGCGGCGCGCTATGGTGGCGAGGAGTTCGTCGTACTGCTGCCGGAAACCCGTCTGTCGAACGGTATGACCGTGGCCCAGCAGATCCGGCGCGCCGTCGCCGGCAAGAAGGTGGTGCGCAAGGTCACCGGCCAGGAATTGGGAACCGTCACCCTGTCGGTTGGCGTGGCCGAGCTGAAGGCCGGAGAATTGCCGGAAGAGTTTATTCGCCGGGCCGACTCGGCCATGTATGAGGCTAAGGGCAATGGCCGCAATCGGGTCGTCGCCGAAGACAGCGGTCTAATGGTCCACGCCGCCTCGGGATAGGTATTCCCCCCGTTGCGGTTGGGCCATAGTGGCAGGCCATGACCCGCGAAGATCCCGCACCCGGTTCCATCCGCCGCCTGACCGCCGCAGTCCGGCACGTAGTGGCGTTTCTCAAGCGTGAACAACTGGTGCTTCTGGTGGTGGCGCTGGCGACCGGCGCCCTTGCGGCCTATGCCGCGCTCGCCTTTCGTGGCGCCATCGCGGTGGTTCAGAGCATGGCCTTCTTTACGCCTTCTGAACGGCCGCTGACGGTCATCGCCGGCCTGCCCTGGTGGCAGATAGCCATGGCGCCCGCCGCAGGCGGTCTCATTGTCGGGCTGATGGTGTACTGGCTACTCCCGGGCCGGCGGCCGCAGGGCGTGGCTGACGTGGTGGAGGCCAGTGCCCTGCGCGGTGGCCACATGACTTTGCGTACCGGGCTGGTCACCGCCCTTGGCAGTGCGATTACGCTGGGGTCCGGCGGATCAGCCGGTCGCGAGGGTCCGGTGGTCCACCTTGGCGCCAGCATAGCGGCGTCTTTCGCCCGCCGTCTTGGCCTGGACCGTGGCCAGGGGCGTGTCATTCTGGGGTGTGGGGTCGCCGCCGCCATTGCCGCATCGTTCAATGCGCCGCTGGCTGGCGTCCTCTTCGCGCTTGAGGTTGTTCTTGGCCACTATGCCCTGTCGGCCTTTGCGCCGACGGTGATAGCGGCGGTGACGGCGACGATCATCTCGCGTATTCATCTTGGCGCCTATCCGGCGTTTATCCTGCCCCATGTGACCATCGCCTCGTTCTACGAACTGCCGGCCTTCGCCATGCTTGGCCTGGTCGCTGCCGTGGCGGCAATTGTCTTTGTTCGCGCCATCCATGCTTCGCAGAAGGTGTTTGACGCCGTGCCGGTGCCAACATGGATCAAGCCGGCGATTGCCGGCGCGCTGGTTGGCGCCATTGCTCTTGTACTGCCGCAAATTCTGGGCGTCGGCTATGAGGCGACCGATGCGGTGTTGCAGGGGTCCATCGCGTTCTGGTTGCTTGTGGTGCTGGCGTTGGCCAAGATCGTCGCCACGGCCATCACTCTTGGCGGCGGCGCCATCGGCGGCGTGTTCAGCCCGTCCCTGTTTGTCGGCGCCATGACCGGCGCCGCGTTCGGCGCTATCACCTCGTTCGTTGCGCCGGACCTGGCCTCGACCCAGGGAACCTATGCCCTGGTGGGCATGGGCGCGGTAGCCGGCGCCGTTCTCGGTGCGCCGCTATCGACTATCCTGATTATGGTGGAACTGACAGGCGATCTGGCTTTTGCCGTGGCTGTCATGGTGGCAGTGGTTCTGGCAACGGTGCTCTATCGTCGGGTCCAGCATTATTCGTTCTTTACCGATGTTCTGGCTCGTCGCGGTGTTCGCATCGCCGGTGGCCACGACGTCGGCCTACTGCGCGAACAGCGGGTCGGCGACCTTATGGTCGTGCAGCCGGAGTGGGTGGGGCGGAATATGACGGTGGAAGAACTACGCCGCCGGGTGTGGACGGCGCCGCTGGCTGCTCTGGTGGTGACACCAGAGGGCGATGGCCCGGCCGGCCTGCTGACCGTGGCCGACCTTGCCGCCGCCGGCGACGGTGAGATGGCGGGCGACCTCTGCCACCCTCTTGTTGTGGTGGAGCAAGACGACCATCTGGAACGGGCCATTCTGGTCGCGGAAGAGAGTGAGGAAGAGGTACTGGGCGTCGCCGGGCGGCAACCGGGCAGCATTGCCGGTCTGATCCGCAGTGTTGACCTGGCCAGGGCCTATGGTCGCCTGTTGCGCCATCTGCGGGCGGAGGAGCACGGCGAGCGTCCTGACCTGCGCCACTGAGGCTGGCCGGGCTGGCCGGGCCGTGGGCGGGAAAGCCACCCGATTGGCGGACCGGGCAGGCAATTGCCGGGGCCGGTGGTCTATACTGTGGCCAGCATGTCCGACCCTCTCGCCTCTTTGCCGGCCAAGACCCCTGAATCAGCGCTCGACGCAGCGCCGGGCGATGAGAACGCGCCCTGGCTGCAGTCGCTCAACGCCGAGCAGCGGGACTCGGTCCTGCATGGCGACGGGCCGCTGCTTGTGCTGGCCGGCGCCGGAACCGGCAAGACCAGGGTTCTGACTACGCGGCTGGCCCATCTTCTGCGCACCGGCCGGGCGCGGCCGGGCGAATTGCTGGCGGTCACCTTTACCAACAAGGCCGCACAGGAAATGCGCAGCCGCGTATCCCAGATGATCGGGCGGCCGGTCGAGGGCTGGTGGCTTGGCACGTTTCACGCTCTGGCCGCTCGTATGCTGCGCCGTCATGCGGAGGTGGTGGGACTGCGGGACACCTTCACCATCCTTGATGCCGACGACCAGTTGCGGCTGGTGCGACAGGTAGCGGAGGCCGAGGGCATTGACGCCAAGCGTTGGCCGCACCGTCTGCTGCTCAATGCCATTCAGCGCTGGAAAGACCGGGGTCTGCGGCCTGACCAGGTGTCAGACAAGGATGGCGGTGACATTGCCGGGGGGCGTCTGGCGGCACTGTATCGCCTGTATCAGGACCGGTTGCTGACCCAGAACGCTGCTGACTTCGGCGACCTGACGCTGCATGTCCTGACCATCCTCTCCACCCGGCCGGAAATTCTGGCCGACTACCACCGACGCTTCCGCCACATCCTGGTGGATGAATATCAGGACACCAACGTCGCCCAGTATCTTTGGCTGCGACTGCTGGCGCGCGGCCATAACAACATCTGCTGCGTCGGTGATGACGATCAGTCGATCTATGGCTGGCGCGGTGCGGAAGTCGGCAACATCCTGCGCTTCGAGAAAGATTTCCCGGGCGCTAAAATCATCCGGCTGGAACGCAACTACCGATCCACCGGCCATATTCTGGGCGCGGCCTCCACGTTGATCGCAAACAATGCCGGGCGGCTTGGCAAGACATTGTGGACGGAGGCCGAAGCCGGTGACCCGGTGACGGTGCGCGGCGTGTGGGACGGCGAGGAAGAGGCGCGCGCGGCAGGCGAAGATATTGAAGCCTTGCAGCGAGCCGGCGTCAGCGTGTCTGAAATTGCGGTTCTGGTTCGCGCCGGCTTCCAGACCCGTGAGTTCGAAGAACGCTTTATGACACTGGGCTTGCCCTATCGGGTCATCGGCGGCCCGCGCTTCTATGAGCGGCAGGAGATCCGTGACGCCAACGCCTATCTGCGGGTGATTTACCAGCCGGACGACGACATGGCGTTTGAGCGTATCGTCAACCGGCCGCGGCGTGGTATCGGCGATGTGAGCCTGCGCATGTTGCACACGGTGGCCCGAGCGCAGGCGGTGTCACTGACCCGGGCAGCGGCGCGTCTGGCAGAGACCGATGAGCTGCCGGGACCGGCGCGGCGCGGGCTGACCGCCGTGCTTGGCCAGTTTGATCAGTGGCGTCGTCTGGCGGAGACGGCGACGCCGAGCGAGCTGGTTCAGGTCGTGCTGGACGAATCAGGTTATACGGCGATGTTGCAGGTCGACCGCTCACCGGAGGCACCGGGGCGACTCGAAAACCTGAAGGAGCTGGTTCACGCGGTTGAGGCGTTTGAGTCTCTGGGTGGGTATCTGGAGCATGTCAGCCTGGTCATGGAGGCCGCCGCCGGCGATGGCGGGGACATGGTCAGCATCATGACCCTGCATGGCGCCAAGGGCCTGGAGTTCGATCATGTCTTTCTGGCCGGTTGGGAAGAGGGGCTGTTCCCGCACCAGCGGGCAATGGACGAGAGCGGCCTGGCCGGTCTGGAGGAGGAACGGCGACTGGCCTATGTGGGGCTGACCCGGGCGCGCCGTTCAGCGACCATCAGTTTTGCGGCGACGCGCCGTATTCATAACCAGTTCGTTGATGCGCTTCCCTCGCGTTTCATTGACGAGCTGGCGCCGGAGCACGTGGTGATGGCCAGCGATAGCGGGCTGTTCGGCCACACCATGCCGGGCGCCGCCGCCGAATCCGCCTGGGAGGACAGCAGCCGGGCGACGCCCGGGCTGGCCCGTCTGCGGCGCAATCGTTCGCAGCCCGGATTGGTGCCGGCTGGCGGCAGCAATGCCGCCGTCCCGCGACCGGGTGTACGGGTCTTCCACCAGAAATTCGGTTATGGCCAGGTATTGGAGGCGGAGGGTGACCGCCTGGAAATTGCCTTTGAGCAGGCGGGCACCAAGCGCGTCATGGCCAGCTTTATCGTACCGGCCGATCAGGTCTGAGGGGCAATCAGCCAGTACTGAGCAGGTCTAGTCCGGTGGTGCCGTGGTGTGCAACCGATACAGGCGGCCGCGGCGATTGTCGAAACGCCAGATGTGGTGGGGGGCATGCACATGGACCCCGCCGATCCACCGATCAACCCCGCGCAGGGCCAGGGCATCGGCTTCGAAATGCGCTACCGCCAGCCCGTCTGCGGTGGCGATACTGTCCGGCGCGGCAGCATCACCGGCCAGGCGGAGCAGCGGACGGGCGCCGCCGGCCATGCTGGCCAGGAGACGATTCAGGGATCGCCGCTCCAGCAGCGGCACCGGCTCCAGATCGCGGATATGGTTGTGCAGGGCGTCGAAGCTCCGGGCGCCCGCCTCCAGCGCCATGAACACCAGCCGTTCGCTGCGCGACAGGCCGTTGCGCATGGAGGGAAACTCCCGCAGCAGGCGGCGAAAGGCCGGCGCCAGCCCGGTCAGGTCATGGGCTTCGCCAACCGCGGCCATGGTCTCCAGAGCAATGGGATTGTCGCTGCGGAAGGCGCGCCATGCCAGGTCGGCGAGCCGCAGATGGGGCGGGCCCAGCGGCAGACGGTTGTCGAGGGCTGTCTCCAGGCTGTCGCCGGCGAAATCAGCCAGAGACAACCGGACGCGCAGGAAAAGAGGTCCCGACAACCAGGCCAGAACCTGCACCAGATTGAGCTGATCGTTTACCGACGGCCCCGGCCACAAGACGATTTCGTCCTGTTGCAGGGCGGCCTCCAACGCCTGTGCCTGGGCCGTCAGACAATCGCGCTCTGCTGCTGCGGCGCCGCTGCCTAACCCGGCCAGAGCGGTGGCCCGCACCTCCAACCAGCCTGCAGGGCTCAGACCGGACGGCGCCGGG
The DNA here is from genome assembly GCA_040218575.1 of Alphaproteobacteria bacterium. Classification (NCBI taxonomy): domain Bacteria; kingdom Pseudomonadati; phylum Pseudomonadota; class Alphaproteobacteria; species Alphaproteobacteria bacterium. The sequence continues at coordinate 361,277 of JAVJRE010000003.1, forward strand.
CCTACAGACTGACGGTCATGCCACGGCAGGACCGTATCGTCGGGTCGGGCTATGCGCAGACGATCTGCCGTGGCGTCTTCGCCGGTGAGGTGGAGCATGGCACTCTTGGGGCGGTAGTCGGGCCAATGACCATAGAGTGCGGCAGTGACGGATCAAGCCAGCGTGGCGAGTGGAGAGTGCTGGCGTGCGGTCTGGCGGGGCGAGCGGCAGCGGCTCGCCAGCCTCGCCGAGCAATTCCAGGATCAGGCCCTGGCGGTGGTGTTCATGGAAGATGGCGGCGGCCCCCACTGGCTGTTGGAAGCCTATTTTGCGACGGCGCCGGATGCGGCGTGGCTGGCCGGGCTGGCCGGTGTCGGGCCCGATGGAGACAGCGGTGGCGCGGTCAGCGCACCGGTTGTGGAACATCTTGCCGCGCGGGACTGGGTGGCCGAGTCCAATCGGCGGATTTCACCGGTGCAGGCCGGACGGTTCATCGTCCATGGGGCGGCGACGGCGGTGGCGGTGCCGGTGGACGGCATTGAGGTGATTGTGGAAGCCAGCCTGGCGTTCGGAACGGGCGAACACGCCTCGACCCGCGGCTGCCTGCTGGCGCTGGATGATCTGGCCGGAGGTGCCGCGCCGGCCGCCGTCCTGGACATGGGCTGCGGCTCTGCCATCCTGGCCATAGCCGCCGCCCGGCTGTGGCCGGCCCCTGTGCTGGCCGTGGACAATGATCCCGCCGCCCTGATAGTGGCACGCCAGCACCTGGTGGCCAATGGCGTGGCGGAACGGGTCAGGCTGGCGCAGGCGTCGACCTATGACGACCCGGTTATCACCGGGTCGGCGCCGTTCTATCTGGTTGTGGCGAATATTCTGGCCGGCCCGCTGCAGACCCTGGCGCGGGGCTTACCGGCCATTTTGGGAGCGCGCGGTCGCATTGTCCTCAGCGGATTCACTGGCGACCAGGCGGCTGCGGTTCTGGCGGCCCACCGGTCATTGGGTATGGACCTGGAATCGCGGCGGGATGTGGACGGCTGGACAAGCCTTGTCCTGCGCCGCGCCTGACCGGCTTTGGTTGTGACTGGTTTTGGCTGTGGACAGGGCCGGCAACGGCCCCAGGCGACAACGGGACAGCCCCGTTCTCGTCTGAGGATTCCGGGCGGGGGCCCGGCCGTGCCTGTGTGGTGGCGCGGGACCGGCCTAGAAGGCGCGGCCGCTCACCAGATATTTGCGGCTGATGTGCGGGATTTCGGCGCGGCTGATGCCGATATCCTGCAGGATACGGTCATCCAGGTGGCTGAGAACCGCGGTCGTCTGGTTCATGCGGTAAGCGTCGCGTCCGGCGACGAAGGCGTCGCGGACTTCCGCCCACACGGTGTGGGCGGCGCGGCCGAGAGCCGTGCCGGACGTGGTGCCGAGCGGCGAAAGGGAGGGGGCTGAGTCTGTCATGGTCTTGTTCCTGCGAGTCCGGGTGAAGCGCCTGGGGGAGCGCCGTGTCTTGTCTGCACTGCTATATGGGATGTCTTAGATGAAAGATGAGGGGGTAAGGTCTGCGGATTTTGCAGGGCTGGCCAACATTGGACTCATGACGAAATGAACAAAATCCTACCTTTAGCCACTTCTTCACCATAATTGGTCCATTGCCTATATGCGCCGGGAGCAGACGATGACGGAACGCGTAACGAAATCCGCGCAGGATACGGGCGGTCATGATCCGGCGCTGCTTGCCGCCGTGTCACAGGAGCTGACCCGCGCCGGGGCTACCCTGGACGGCAAGGCGGTGGCCGATCTGGTGCGCGGCGTTCTGGCGGCGCCGACGGGCCATGATCCCGACGCATGGATGGCCCTGGTGGCGCAAGCGCCGGATGCTGCCTTGCGCGATGTGCTGCGCCGGTTGCGTCAGAGCCTGGCCGGGGCGCCGCCGGCCGCCGGCCCGACCACTCCGGCGGCGCGACTGGCCGCCCTGCGTCAGCAATTCGGCGAACTGGGCATAGACGGATTCCTGATACCCCGGGCCGACGAGCATCAGAACGAAATGGTGCCGGCGCGGGCGGAACGGCTGTTGTGGGCGACCGGCTTCAGCGGGTCCGCTGGGCTGGCGATTGTCCTGGCCGACAGGGCCGTTCTGTTCGTCGATGGCCGCTATACGCTGCAGGCGGCGGACCAGGTGGATGGCGCCTTGTTCGAGGTCTGCCACATGGTGGAGACGCCCGCCACAGCGTGGGTCCAGGCCAATCTGGGGGCCGGTCGCGTACTGGGCTATGACCCGTGGCTGCACACGCCGCGCCAGATCGAAGCCATGGCCAAAGCGGCGCATCAGGCGGGCGGTAGTCTGTTGGCGGTGGCGGACAATCCGGTGGATCAGGCATGGACCGATCAGCCGGCGGCTCCGGTCAGTCCGGTGGTGCCGCATCCGGCGCGCTTTGCCGGGCGTTCATCGGCCGACAAGCGCCGTGACGTGGCGGCTGCGGTGACGGACCAGAAGGCCCGGGCGGTGGTGCTGACGGCGCCGGATTCCATTGCCTGGCTGCTTAATATCCGCGGCGGCGACGTGCCGCGCACACCGCTCGCCCTGTCCTTTGCCATCCTGCGCGACGATGGCAGCGTGTCGCTCTTCATGGACCAGCGGAAGGTGGCGCCGGGTCTGCGCGAGCATCTGGGCAACGGCGTTGAACTGGCCGAGCCGGAGGGGTTTGGTCCGGCGCTCGATGGACTGGGTGGCGACGGGGCTGCGGTCATGGTCGACCCCGCCAGCGCGCCGGCCTGGGTGTTCGAGCGTCTGGCTGCGGCCGGGGCGGAGATCAGGCGCGTGGATGATCCCTGCCAGTTGCCCAAGGCCTTGAAGAACGAAACGGAGATCGCCGGTGCCCGGGCGGCCCACCACCGGGACGGCGTGGCGCTGGTGCGGTTTCTTGCATGGTTGTCCCATGAGGCGGCGTCCGGCGAGGTCACGGAACAATCGGCGGCGGACCATCTGGCGGCGTTGCGGCAGGACGGTGCGCTGATTCAGGATCTGAGTTTCGACACCATTTCCGGCACCGGCGCCAATGGCGCCATCGTTCACTACCGGGTCAGCGCCGCCACCAACCGGGTGTTGCGCGACGGCGATCTCTACCTGTTCGATTCCGGAGGGCAGTATCTGGATGGCACTACCGACGTGACGCGGACCGTCGCTATCGGCACACCGTCTGAAGAGCAACGGACCCGCTATACCCAGGTGTTGCAGGGCCATATCGCCCTGGCCCGCGCCCGGTTTCCCGTGGGCACCACGGGCGCCCAGCTCGATACCCTGGCGCGCAATCCCCTGTGGCAGGCCGGCGTGGATTTCGACCACGGCACCGGCCATGGGGTCGGCAGCTATCTCGGCGTCCATGAAGGGCCACAGCGCATTTCCAAGGGCGGGGTCGGCGTTGCCCTGCAACCGGGGATGATCGTCTCCAACGAACCAGGCTACTACAAAACCGGACAGTTCGGCATCCGTATCGAGAACCTGGTGGTGGTGACACCGCCTGAGCGGCCAGCCGGCGGCGAGCGGGACCTTCTGGGGCTGGAAACCCTGACCCTTGCGCCGCTTGACCGGCGCCTCATACGGGTTGATCTGCTGACCGCGGCGGAGCGTGACTGGGTGGACGCCTATCATGCCCGGGTGCGCCAGGCCCTGACCGCGGACGTGCCGGCGGATGTGGCCACATGGCTGGCGGCGGCGACACGGCCCCTGACATCTGACCAGGCTTAGCCAGGGACAGACCGCAGGGCGTAGCCAAAAGGCCGGGCCCTGTGTGGCGGACGGGTGTGCCGGAGGAACGTGCGGGCCGGGTGTGCGGGACGGGGGCCGGCTCAGGCCTCTTCGCCGACCAGCGTCAGCCACTCATCCTCGCTCAGGATCTGCACGTTCAACTCGGCCGCGCGTCTGGCCTTTGACCCGGCCTTTTCGCCGGCCACCACAATATCCGTCCTTGCGGAAACCGAGCCCGCCACATGGGCGCCCAGGGCTTCGGCCCGGGCCTTGGCCTCGTCGCGGCTCATGCGCGCCAGTGTGCCGGTAAAGACGATTGTCTTGCCGGCGACCGGCGAGTCCTTGGCGACCACCGCCAGCGGTTCGGGGGTGACGTGCTGCAAGAGATCATTCACCACATCCAGGTTGTGGTCTTCGCCGAAGAAGTCGGCCAGGGCGTGGGCCACAGTCTCGCCGATGCCGTCAATGTCCAGCAGGCCGGCTTTCGCCGCTTCGTTGCCGCCGGCCACCTCTGTCATGGCGACGACCCATGACCGTGCGTCGCCATAGCGTCGGGCCAGAACTCGCGCCGTGGTCAGACCCACATGGCGAATGCCCAGGGCATTGATGAAGCGGTCCAGCGGCATGCGCCGGCGCGCGGCGATAGCCTGAAACAGATTGCCGGCGGAGGTCTTGCCCCAGCCGTCACGCTCCGCCAGCGGCGGGCCAATCTGCCCGTCGCGTGTTTCCAGCGTAAAGATATCGGCCGGCGTCCTGATCCGCCCGTCGGCGAAGAAGGCCTCGATCTGCTTCTCGCCCAGTCCCTCGATATCGAAGGCGTTGCGTGAAACGAAGTGGCGCAGCCGTTCCACCGCCTGGGCCGGGCAGACCAGGCCGCCGGTGCACCGGCGCACCACCTCGCCGTCTTCGCGTACCGCATGGCTGTGACACTCAGGGCACGTGGTTGGAAATGGGTATGGCCTGGAGTCCTTGGGTCGCTTGTCCAGCACCACACTGACCACCTGGGGTATGACGTCGCCAGCCCGCTGGATGATGACAGTATCGCCTTCGCGAATGTCCTTGCGGGCGATCTCGTCTTCATTATGCAGGGTGGCGCGGCTGACAACGACGCCGCCGACCGTGACCGGGCGCAGCATCGCCACCGGCGTCAGCGCACCGGTGCGACCGACCTGAATGGTTATGCGTTCCACAACAGTCCGGGTCTGCTCGGCCGGAAACTTCCAGGCGATGGCCCAGCGGGGAGACCGGCTGACCGCGCCGAGCCGGCCCTGCCAGTCCAGCCGGTTGACCTTCAGCACCATGCCGTCAATGTCGAACGGCAGGTCAGGGCGCAAGCGGACCAGCGCGTCGTAGTGGTCCTGCGCCTGCTGCTCGTCCTGACACAAGCGTGTGTGGGGACTGCGGCGCAGCCCCCACTCTTCCAGGCGTTCGAGAAATGCCATCTGGGTCGATGCTTGCGGTGCGCTGAGGGCGCCCCAGGCATAGGCGAAGAAATGCAGCGGCCGGGACGCCGTTATCGTGGGGTCGATCTGGCGCAGGCTGCCGGCGGCGGTATTGCGCGGATTGACGTAGAGCGGCCGGCCGGCGTCTTTCTGGGCCTGATTTAGCGCCAGGAAGTCGTCGCGCGTCATATAGACCTCGCCACGAACCTCGATTTGCCGCGGCAAGTTCTTTCCGGCAAGCGTGTGGGGAATGTCGGCGATGGTCATAACATTGGCGGTCACGTCTTCGCCGGTCTCGCCATCACCACGGGTCGCCGCCTGGGCCAATCGGCCGTCTTCATAACGCAGGGAAAGGGATAGCCCGTCGATCTTTGGTTCGGCGACGACCTCCAGGCCGGTCTCCGGGGGAAGGCCGAGAAAGCGCCGCACACGGCCAAAGAACTCGGCGATGTCATCGGCCGAGAAGCCATTGGCCAGCGACAGCATGGGAACCTGATGCCGCACCTTGCTGAAGGCGGCGGCTGGCGGCGCGCCAATGGTCTGGGTCGGACTGTCGGCTTGTCGCAGCGCCGGAAAGGCTTCTTCGAGCGCTATCAGGCGCTGTTTCAGCGCATCATAGTCGGCATCACTGACCACCGGGGCATCCCTGGTGAAGTAGTGCGCATCGTGTTGGCGGATTTCCTCGCTGAGGCGGGCGATCTCCCGTCGCGCTTGCGCTTCGGTCAGATCACCCGGCGATGCCGCATTCGCCGGTGGCTTGCCGCCGCGTCGGGTCGCTCTGGGCTTGCGGGTCATGCCGACTGTGCGGTGCGGGCCGTCGGCCTACGGGGCCGCACCCGTTCCAGCAGGCGATCAGCCTGGGCCCTGGCCTCTTCAGTCACCTTGCGGCCGGACAGCATGCGGGCAATTTCCTCACGTCGGCCGGCGTCATCCAGCACCGTCACCAGGGTCCGCGTAGCACCACCCTTGACCTCCTTGCGCACCCGCAGATGGCGGTCAGCGGCAGACGCCACCTGTGGCGAGTGGGTGACCACCAGGATCTGCCGGGTGGCGGCAAGCCCGGCTAGACGCTCACCGACTGCCGCGGCCACGGCACCGCCGATCCCTGCGTCCACTTCATCAAAGATCAGGCTGCGCCCTTCATCAGCGTGATGCAGCACGACCTTGAGGGCCAGAAGAAAGCGTGCCAGTTCACCGCCCGAGGCGACCCGTCTGAGGCTCGCCGGTACATCGCCATCATTGGTTGCCGCCAGAAAACAGACACGGTCGCGACCATCGGCTGCCCCGTCGCCGGAGTCGTCGCCCCCATCGCCAGCACCGGAGTTACCATCACCGGACTTAAGCGGACCGACGGACGTGACAAACCGCGTACGCTCCAGCTTAAGCGGGGGCAATTCCGCCGCCACCGCCGTGTCGAGGGCCTGCGCCGCGCTCCGTCGCGCCGTGGTCAGTGCCCCGGCGGCAGTAAGATAGGCCGCTCTCGCTGTGGCCGCGGCGCGCTCCAGCCGCTCGCGTTCTTCATCCGCCGTGTCCAGCAGAGCGAGTCGTTCCTGCATGGTCCGGCGCAGGTCAGACAGCCCGGCCACTTCCGTGCCGTGCTTACGCGCTGCTGCCCGCAAGGCGAACAGGCGCTCCTCGATTGCTTCCAGGGACTGGTCATCGTCGTCCAGGCCGCTGGCCAGAGACTCAAGGCCACTTCGCACCTCCGCCGCCTCGGCGATGGCCCTGTCCACTGCGTCAAGCAGTGCCTGACCGGCCACGCCGGCATCGGTCCGAATCGTCGCGATTGCGCGCGCCGCCACATGCAGCGACTCCTCCGCCCGGCCGGCACCGGCCACGGCGTCGAGTGCCTGGGTCAGGCCGGCCACAAGCCGGTCACGGTTCTGCAGCCGGCGGCGTGCATCGGCCAACGCGGTCTCTTCGTCGGGCTGGGGATCAAGGTCTGTCAGATCGGCGATACTTTCGGCCAGGAAGGCGGCGTCCTGCCGTGACTGGTTGGTCCGTCCAACGGCGTCGGCCGCGGTGCGGACGGCATCACGCCAGGCCCGCCACGCCGCAGCCGTAGTCGCCAGTTCCGCCTGGTGGCCACCGAATGCGTCAAGCACGGCGGCGTGCCCCGTCTCGTCCAGCAGACCATGCTGTTCAAACTGACCCTGGATCTCTGCCAGGCTGTCGCCGATGTCACGCAGCAGACCGACACTGACGGTCTGGTCGTTGACATAGGCGCGGGTCCGGCCATCGCGGCTCAGTGTCCGGCGCAGCAGCAACATGCCATCTTCCACATGGAGGCCGGCTTCGCGGGCGTTGCGACAGGCGGCATGTTCATCATCTATCTGAAACAGGGCCGAGATGGTGGCCTGTTCCGCTCCCGGCCGCAGCAGTGCCGCGTCGGCGCGACCGCCCAGAGCCTGTCCAAGACAATCGAGAAGAATGGATTTTCCGGCGCCGGTCTCGCCGGTCAGCGCGCACAACCCGGACTCAAACTCGATATCCAGGCTTTCGATCAGAATCACATTGCGAATCGAAAGACGGCACAGCATGACCGGGGCTAGAACAGCCAGTCCCAGGTCCGTGTCAGGATTCCGCGATCCTGCCCGGGCGGGCGGATTGCCTCGCCGGTGGTGAGTTCATAGGTGTCCACATACCACTCGCTGCCGGGATAATTGTAGCCGAGGACAGCCGCGGTGCGTTCTGCCTGGTCGTTTATACCGAGGGCGGAATAGACCTCGTTGATGCGGTGCAGCGCTTCGGGAACGTGAGTTGTTGTTTGGTAATCCCGCACCACGATACGGAACCGGCTGAGCGCTGCCAGATAGTCACCACGTCGCTGGTAGAAACGCCCGACCTCCATTTCCTTGCCGGCCAGATGGTCGCGGACCAGGTCCAGTTTCAGTCCGGCATCGCGGGCATAATCGCTATCGGGGAACCGTCGAATGACCTCGCCCAGCGACTGCAGCGCCTGTGCCGTCAGCGATTGGTCGCGACCAACATCAATGATCTGCTCATAGAATGAGATGGCTTTGAGATAATAGGCATAGGGCGTGTCACGGTTCGACGGATGAAGCTGAATAAACCGGTCGGCCGCGACGACGGCGTCGTCATAGGCATTGTTCGCATAGTGCGCATAGGCGGCCATGAGCTGCGCCTTGGTCGCCCAGATGGAGTAGGGGTGTTGTCGCTCCACCTCGTCAAAGCCAATGGCGGCTTCTGCAAAATCGCCTGCGGCCAGCTGGTCGAGAGCAATGTTGTAGAGGTCTTCCACCGGCCTATCGACATAGGCCCGCTCATTGTCGCCGGAACAGGCCGCAAGCACGAACATTATAGCGGCCAGCAGCGATGCAGCGCGGCCGCGGCGGAGGACGATCTGGGCTGTCTGTCTGGTCATAAGGTCGGCCGGTGGGAACAGGGCATGGCCTCAAGGTGAGCCATCCTGCCCTTATACCATCGGCAGCCAACGATACACAGATGCCGGCCGCAAATGGGGCGAGCGGCGGTGGCCGCTCCGGGCCGAAGGCTACAAGCCGCCGGCCACCGCCTGGCGGGCAGGCTGAACCGGCACGTCTGCGACCGGCGACGCAGGCAAGGTCGTCACCTGCCAGGCACTGTCGTCGGAAAACAGCCGTTGCAGCAGGGCATGGTTGAGGGCGTGGCCAGAGCGCCAGCCAGTGACGGCGCCAGTCAGCGGCGCGCCAGCCAGATAGAGGTCGCCCAGGCAATCCAGCGCCTTGTGGCGCACAAATTCGTCCGGAAAACGCAGGCCTTCATCGTTGAGGACCCGATCACCGCTGAGTACCACCGCATTGTCCAGTGAGCCGCCAAGCGCCAGCCCGGCGGACCGCATGGCGCTGACCTCGTGATCGAAGCCGAACGTGCGGGCCCGGGCCAGATGTGATTTGAAGCTGCCTTCCTCCAGACGGAAAGAGACGTCCTGGCGGCCGATCATTGATTCGCTGAACTCGATGGCCATGTGGATCGTGAGTTCGGCCGCGGGCGCAATATCCAGCGACTTTCCGTCGCCCGTCACACCGACCGGCGTCTGAACCTGAATGGCGCGGCGCGGCGCCTTCTGGGCAGCCCGGCCGGCGCACTCAATCAGAAAGACAAAAGGAGCGCTGCTGCCATCCATGGCCGGCACTTCCGGCCCGTCCAGCTCAATTACTGCATTATCGATAGCGCAGCCGGCCAGCGCGGCCATCAGGTGCTCCACAGTACCGACGGTCGTGCCGTCACCATCGCCGACAACGGTGCACAGCGAAGTATCCACCACGTGGCTCCAATGGGCGGGAATATGGGTCGGGCGCAGCCCGCGCCGGCGGCGGAAGACGATACCGGAGCTCTCAGGGGCGGGATGAAGCACCAACGTGACGGTGGCACCGGAGTGAAGGCCGATCCCGCTGCACTGAATGGACGATTTCAGGGTGTGCTGAACTTGCACACCGGCTGTGGTGGAATCGGTGGAGAGTGGTGTGACCGACGCAATGGCGTTGGTGGCGGCAGGTTGTTCGCAGGGGCGGTCTTTGCTGGACAAATCTATTCTCGCCGCATCGCCTGAAAAACTGCAGGACCGGAAAACTGTCGAATGGCCGATCACAGATAACGATCTGCAACGGCTCACAATCCGCAGGAAAACGTATCAGGCCCGGATATAGGGCCCAAATCACCAATTGTTTCTGAATATTGCCTGCTCGGCTGGCTGGAGCAGTGGTCGGATCGCCGAGATGCTCTGAGCCGTGTCCCGGAACCCCCACCCCGGAACCGTGTCGGCTCCGGGGTGGCGGTCGCCGGTGGTCAGTTGGCCTGCCGGCGCAGGAAGGCCGGGATATCCAACAAATCGTCCTCGTGCGGCGTACGGCCGGGGCGCTCGGTGGCGGTCAGGCCGCCGAGTTGCGCCTGCGGGGTGGCCTGCCGGGCAACCACCTGCGGCCGGCCGGCCGGCCTGGCAGGGTGTTCCGCCGCGGCTTCCGGTTGGCGCGGCGCGGGCGCCGGTTCGCCGGTCGTCGCGGGCCTGGTCGCGACTGGTCCCGCTGTGGCGGCCGAGGCTTCGGGATCACGCGTCTCGTCCGGCCGGCGACGGGCGCGACCGGTGCCGGTGACCCGTTCGAACAGGCTCGGCCCCCGGCGCCCGCGCATCGGTTGGCCGCGGCCATTGACCATGTCGGCTTCGGCGAAGGGCTCGGGCCGGGAAACCGCCGGCCGCCGGCCGGTGGTCACCGGCGGTGGCGCAATGAAGGGCTCGCCGTGAGCCCGGGCGGCGAGCGCCGTTTCACCGCTGTCAGGAGTCGTGGCGGTCTCCGCCGCGGCCTGGTCCATATGGCCTTCGTTGGAAGACGGCGCATGGTCGTCGCTGGAAGATGCCGCCGCATGGACGAGAGTGTCTGCCGGTGGTGCGTCTTCTTCGGTGGGCTGTGCCGTTGCCGCCTGCGCGTCATCTGACGCTGGTGGGCTGGAAGCGGCTACCGCGACCACCGGTTGCGGCTCGCCCTGACCGACGGTCTTTTCCGCCACCGCATCGTGGACCACTTTCAGATGCGGTCGCGTGGCCGATACCTGATCCACATCGATGCCGGTGGCGACAACGCTGACACGCATGGTGCCTTCCATCTCCTCGTGAAAGGTTGAACCGAAGATGATGTTGGCATTGGGATCGACTTCGGCACGGATACGGTTTGCCGCCTCGTCGACCTCGAACAGTGTCATGTCCATGCCACCGGTGACATTGATCAGGATGCCACGGGCGCCTTCCATGGAGACATCGTCCAGAAGCGGATTGGAGATGGCGGCTTCGGCCGCGTCGAGCGCGCGCCGCTCGCCATCGCCTTCACCGGTTCCCATCATGGCCTTGCCCATTTCGCCCATGACGGAGCGAATGTCGGCAAAATCCAGGTTAATCAGGCCCGGCATGATCATCAGGTCAGTGACGCCTCGCACACCGGAGTACAGGACGTCGTCAGCCATCTTGAATGCGTCGGCGAAGGTCGTTCGTTCATTGGCGACGCGGAACAGATTCTGATTGGGAATGACAATCAGCGTGTCCACATAGTTCTGCAACTCGTCAATGCCGGCATCGGCAATCCGCATTCTGTGCGTGCCTTCAAAGTGGAACGGCTTGGTGACAACGCCAATCGTCAGGATGCCGCGCTCCCGTGCGGCGCGGGCAATGACCGGGGCTGCGCCGGTGCCGGTTCCGCCGCCCATGCCGGCCGTAATGAACACCATGTTTGCATCACCCAGATGGTCGAGCAGCTCTTCCATGGCTTCTTCGGCGGCCGCCCGCCCGACGTCTGGTCGCGCACCCGCGCCGAGGCCGCGGGTGATGTTGATGCCGAGCTTGATCTGCCGTTCGCAGGCAGACTGTGACAGAGCCTGACAATCGGTGTTGGCGATGATGAACTCGACTCCCTCCAGGTTGGAGCGAATCATGTTGTCTACGGCGTTGCCGCCAGCGCCGCCAACGCCAATGACCGTAATGCGTGGCCGTAGTTCGGGCTCGTTCCTGGGCATGCTGAGGTGAATGGTCATGAGTGATCCTCCCTTCGTGTCAGATGTTCGGCAGGGGCCGGGTTGGTCGGGCGCCGGTCCTGATGGCGCAATGTGCGGTTCATGGCTTGTTCTCCGTTGCCGGGTTTGCTTCAGAAATGGTCACGCAGCCACCCGCCAACACGGCCAAACATGCCGAGTGCGGGAAGCGTGCGGTCGGTGGGACGCGGGCCGTAGTCGGGTCCGTCCGGTGCGTTCAGGGCGTAGGTCAGCAGGCCGGCGGCGGTGGAGAACGCCGGACCGCCGGTCGCTTCGGCCAGGCCGCTGATGTAGGCGGGCCGGGCGATCCGCACCTGCTTGTCCAGAACCCGGCCGGCATAGTCCTGCATGCCCGGGGTCTGGCTGGCGCCGCCGGTGATCACCGCACGACGGCCGACCAGGCGGTCAAAGCCGCTGGCGTGCAAGCGGTCGCGAACCATTTCGAGGATTTCCTCGACTCGTGGCCGGACGATGCTGTTTATCAGGGCGCGTGGCACCTGATTGGGCTGGACGCTGTCGCTTTCACCGACGGGCGTGACTTCAACCATTTCATGATCATCGGTGCGGCTCGGCAGCAGGCTGCCGAAGAGCACTTTGATCCGTTCGGCATGCAACAGCGGCGTGGTCAGTCCGCGCGCCAGATCACCGGTGACATGACCGCCGCCGACCGGCAGTACGTCCTGGTGAATCAGGCGGCCACCGAAAAACAGGGCGAGGGATGTTGTGCCGGCGCCGATGTCCACCAGAGTGACGCCAAGGTCGCTCTCATCATCGGCCAGGCAGGCCAGACCGGACGCATAGGGCGTAGTCACCAGGCCGGCCACGTCCAGGTGGGCCCGTTCGATGACGGTTTCCAGATTGCGCACAGGCCCCGGCGCCGCGTCTACGCGGTGCAGGGTCAAGGCCAGCCGGTCGCCAAACATGCCGGTCGGATCAGCGATCCCTGTCGTGTCGTCAATCGCATGATCGATGGGAATACGATGAAGGATGCGACGATTGTCTTCGAAGTCGCCCTGTCCGCCTTCCATCATGGCGCGGCGAACGTCGCTGGCGCTGACCTCATGGCCGGCGATGGCGACGTCCACATGGATGCGGGACGATGTGGGAACCCCGCAGGACACATTGACATGGACCTCGCGAATGGTCTCACCGCACATCTGCTCCGCCGCCTGTACGGTGGCGCGAATGGCTTGCTCCGCCGCTTCCATATCGACGATGGCGCCAGCGCGTACGCCCTGGGCGATCTGGTGGCCGATACCGATGACGCGCGGCCCGCTGGCTTCCAGCTTGGCGATAAAGCAGCAGACCTTGGCCGTTCCCACGTCGAGGGCGGCGATCGTGCTGCCGCGTGACAGGGCGTGACCGTTCCGGCGTTTTCGACCGCTCATGTGTCCTCTCCGACGGCAACAACATGAGTGGCGGAAACACCTGGCAAACGGATGATCACGCGATCCGGCAGCCGCAGATCAATCGACAGAATGTCACGCGACAGCAAACCGTGCGCGTGATCGACCTGGCGCAGCCGCTGGAGGGCGGCGGTCGGGCCGGCCTCTGGCAGAAGCAGATTGACGCCTGTGGACAGGCGCAGATTCCACCGCCGTTCGGATACGCGCACCGCCCCTGTGACCTGGCTGGCGATATCCGGCGCGTCCGCCATCATGGCGAGCAGCTCGCTCAGATGATCCAGCCCGCCGTCCCCGGCGACCACCGGCAGATGGGCAAAACGGCGGGGCACCGGCAGGCCGGACGCGATGGCCTCTATCCTCACTCCGGTCGCGTCGATCAGCACCAGTTGCCCGGACGCTTGCCAGAACGCGACCGGCCGGCGCTCCGCTATGGTCACATACAGCGTGTCGGGCAGGTGTCGGGCGACGGCGGCGCTGGCAACCCAGGGCAGAGCTTCAACCTGCCGGCGGATGGCGCCGGTGTCTGCGCCGACCAGGGAGTCGCCGCGACGGACGCCTATCGCAGCCAGCAGGGCGGCCTGTGAGGTTTCTTGCCGGCCGCTGACCAGAATGGACTCGACGCGCAGACCCATGGCCCGTGCAGCCTGGTTGGTTGCCTGGGCCAGCGATTGATTGAGGGCGGTTACACCGCCGTCATGCCACAGCCAGGCGCCTGACAAGGTGACCGCGAGCGCACCGGCAACCGTAATGCCGCGGCGGGACAAGAGTCGCTCGCCCAGCCAGGCCATGCCACGCCAGGCGCGTGCGCCGGGGCGGCCGGCAGAGGCCCGCGACTGTCTCAGGCGTGGCATCGCGCCTCCTCCACCAGCCAGGCGACCAGGTCGCCAAAACTGATGCCACAGTGCGCTGCCTGTTCCGGCACCAGGCTGATGCCGGTCATGCCGGGCTGGGTATTGATCTCCAGCAGGTGCAGGCCGGCCGCGCCATGCCGTTCATCAAAGCGGAAGTCACAACGGCTGACGCCGCTACACCCCAGTGTGCGATGGGCGGTAAGCGCCGACTCCATGGCCAGGTCATAAACCGCCGACGGGATATCAGCCGGCAAGACATGGGTTGCAAAGCCCGCCGTATATTTGGACCGGTAGTCGAAGATGGCCGTGTTCGTAACAATGTCGGTCACTGCCAGCGGGCGGTCGCCCATGACGCCGACCGTCAGTTCGCGACCGGGCACATAGGGCTCCACCAAAGCCTGCTCGCCATAACGCCAGTCGCTGTCAATCGGCGGTCGGTTGTCACCTGGCTCTACAATGCGAACGCCGAAGGTTGATCCCTCGCGCACGGGTTTGACCACGTACGGCCGCTGCAGAGGATCGCGCGCGTTGATTTCAGCCGTCGGCACCACAAGACCGTCGGTGCAGCGCAGGCCGGCGGCGCTGAACAGGCGCTTGGCCAGCGCCTTATCCATGGCAATGGCTGAGGCGGTAACGCCGGAATGGGTGTAGGGAATGCGCAGCACTTCGAGCAGTCCCTGAACGCAGCCATCTTCGCCAAACCGACCATGCAGGGCGTTGAAGCAGACGTCCGGGCGCAGCCGATCCAGGTCCAGGGCCAGGTTCTGCCCGGCGTCCACCTCGCTGACCCTGAACCCCTTGTCACGCAGGGCGCGGGCGCAGGCATCGCCACTGGACAGCGAGACCTCCCGTTCGGCGGACTGACCGCCCATCAGCACCGCGACGTGTCGGGTCATGGCGTCGTCTCCTGCGGCACGTCCTGCCGCAGGGTGCCTGGCAACGGCGCGCCGATGCGCCGGATCTCCCACCGCAGACCTATGCCGCTTGCCGCCTCTACCCTGCGACGGACTTCCTCGCCCAGATTTTCGATGTCAGCGGCGCTGGCCTGGCCCAGATTGATGATGAAGTTGCAATGCTTCTCCGACACCATGGCGTCACCGATGCGCAGACCGCGACAGCCCGCCTGCTCAATCAGGCGCCAGGCTTTTTCGCCCGTTGGATTGGCGAAGGTCGAGCCGCCGGTGCGGGCCCGCACCGGCTGGCTCTCCTCCCGCTGGCGGGCGATGTCCGCCATGCGAGCTTCGATCTCCGTTCGCGCCGCAGGCGCGCCCGAGAGCGTTGTGTCGAGGATGATCCAGTCTTGCGGCAGGCTGGATCGGCGATAGGTCAAGCCGAGGTCCGCCGGACTCAGCACATGGGCCTGGCCCTGCCGGTCCATGGTCCGCGCCTGGACCACCACATCCACCATTTCCCGGCCATAAGCGCCGGCGTTCATGCGCAGGGCGCCGCCGATGGTGCCGGGAACGCCATAGAGGAATTCAAGGCCGGAAAGGCCGGCCGCGGCCGCCGTCAGGGCGACGGTACGATCGAGGGCGCCGGCGCCGGCGCTGACCCGCTCATTGTCCACCGTGACGCTTGCAAAGCGGCGGCCGAGCCGGATAACGATGCCGGCAATGCCGCCGTCCCGCACCAGTAGATTTGACGCGACTCCCAACACCGTGACCGGGACGTCCGCCGGCAGCGCCGACAGGAAAGAGGACAGATCGTCTTCGTCGGCCGGGCGGAACAAGACTTCGGCTGGCCCGCCGGTGCGAAACCAGGTCATCGGACCCAGCGGCGCGTTGGCCGCCAATCGTCCGCGCACTGGCGGCAGACGGTTGATCAGCGGGTCATCGCGCATGGCCGCCATGGTCATCGCCCGCTCCCCGTATGACGGGCGCCAGGGCCGGGCAAAGCGCCGGGCAGGGCGCCAGGCAGGGCGTTGGCCCACTGGGTGATGGAGCCGGCGCCGAGGCAGATCACCATGTCGCCGGCGGTGGCCAGGTCAGCGATCATCTGCGGCAGGTCGTCAGCGGTTGGCAACGGGCGGACATCGCGGTGACCGCGGGCGCGGATGCCGTCTACCAGGCTGTCGCGGTCGGCGCCGGCAATCGGCTTTTCACCAGCCGAATAGACGTCACACACGATGACGCAATCGGCATCGTTGAAGCAGGTGCAGAAATCCTCGAACAGGTCGTGCAGGCGGCTGAAGCGATGGGGTTGAACCACCGCGATGACACGGCCGCGGGCGATGTCCCGTGCTGCCGCCAGAACCGCGGAGATTTCCACCGGGTGATGGCCATAGTCATCGACTACCGTGACGCCGCCGGTGGTTCCGGTGACGGTAAACCGCCGTTTGACGCCCTGAAAGGAAGAGAGACCGCGGCGAATATGCGCCGGGGCGATGTCCAGTTCACGGGCGACGGCGATGGCGGCAAGCGCGTTCTGCACGTTGTGGCGGCCAAACATGGGAAGGTGGAGCTGCTCCAGGAGCATCCCGCCGCCGCGGACCCGCTCGCCGATGATGGCGGTGAAGTGCATACCGTCCTGGGCGGCGGTGACGTCGCTCGCCTGAACGTCCGCCTGCCGATTCAGGCCATAGGTCAGCAGGCGGCGGTCGCGCACCTCGGGAATCAGCGTTTGCACTTCCGGGTGGTCGAGGCACAGCACACCGAAGCCGTAGAACGGGACATTCTCGACAAATGTCGCGAAGGCGGCGCGCAGATCATTGAAGGAGCCGTAGTGCTCCATATGTTCGGGGTCCATATTCGTGACGATGGCAATGGTCGCCGGCAGCTTGACAAACGTGCCGTCCGATTCGTCGGCTTCCACCACCATCCAGTCGCCGGCGCCGGTGCGGGCGTTGGTGCCGTAAGCATTGATGATGCCGCCGTTGATCACCGTCGGATCAAACCCGGCGGTATCAAGCAGATGGGCGACGAGCGAAGTTGTGGTGGTCTTGCCATGGGTGCCGCCGACCGCGACTGACCATTTGAGCCGCATCAGTTCGGCCAGCATTTCCGCCCGCCGCACCACAGGAATGAATCGCTGGCGCGCCGCCTCGGTTTCCGGATTGTCACGGGTAATGGCTGATGACACGACAACCGCCGAGCAGTCGCCCAGATTTTCCGCCCCGTGGCCTATAGTGACGGGAATGCCCATCGCGCGCAGTCGCTGAACATTGGCGTTCTCCGCCACGTCACTGCCCTGCACCGCATAGCCCAGGTTGTGCAGGATTTCGGCGATGCCGCTCATGCCGATACCGCCGATGCCGACGAAGTGCAGGGTGCCGATATTCAAGGGCAGCGCCTTCATGGTCGCCCGCCCCCTACCGGCCGGGCGGTGGCCGCCACCAGATCAGCCAGCGCCGCGGCGGCGTCCGGCCGGCCCAGCGCGCCGGCGGCCGCGGCGGCCCGGATAAGCAGATCCGGCATGGTCAGCAGACGCTGCAGGCGGCTGGCCAGGGCGTCGGGCGTGAAGGCGCTTTGCGGCATCAGCCAGCCGCCACCGGCCTCGTCCATGGCCTGGGCGTTGGCCGCCTGGTCCTGGTCGAGAGCGCCGGGAAAGGGCACCAGGATGGCCGGCCGGCCGGCTGTTGTCAGCTCCGCCACGGTTGATCCGCCGGCCCGGCAGATCACCAGATGGGCGGCCGCCAGGCGCTGCGGCACATCGGTAAAGAACGCCCGCAAAGTGATGTTTGCCGACACCCCGTCATAGGCCGCCTCTACCGCGGCCAGGTCTTCCGGCCGCACCTGCTGGGCAATACGCAGCCGCGCCTGCAGGTGTTGCGGCAGGCGGCGGATGGCCTCCGGTACAACGGCGCTGAAGACATGGGCTCCCTGACTTCCACCCAGAATCAGCACATCCAGAGGACCATCCAGTTGCGGTGCGCTGTAGGGCGATCCCGCCAGGCGGGCGATCGCGGCGCGCACCGGGTTGCCGGTGCAGACGATGCGACCGGTATCGCGCGGCCGCAGCCCGGCGACGCTGGCAAAGGACGTGGCTATGGCCGACGCGCGTGGCGCCAGAAGGCGGTTGGCCCGCCCGAGCACGGCGTTCTGATCGTGAATGACGGTTGGCTGTCCAAGGCGCGAGGCGGCAATCAACGCGGGCAGCGAAGGATAGCCGCCAAAGCCCACTACCACAGCAGGCTTGAGGCGCATCAGGCGCAGCCAGGCCTGGCCGACGCCAAGCAACAGGCGCGCAGCGCCTGCCGCCTTGCGCAGGGGGCCGCGCCCCGTCGTAGTTCCGGCAAACAACCGATGGACCGCCATGCGCGGGTCCAGATCGTGGAAAGCACTGCCCCGCCGATCCGTCACCAGGTCAACCCGGAAGCCGCGCGCCAGCAAGATCTCCGCCAGAGCCAGGGCCGGAAAGACGTGGCCGCCGGTGCCGCCAGCCGCCAGCAGGGCGAGACGGCCCTGACCATCGCTTTTGATCTGGCCGACGGGTGCGGTGGCACTGCGTGCCATGGCGAGAGGCGCGTTCATCGCCACGCCTCTGTCCCGTCGCCGCCTCGCCGCCGGCGCGTCAGGGCCAGCAACATGCCAATGGTGAAGGCCACGGCCAGCATGGAGGAACCGCCGTAGCTGACGAACGGGAGAGTCATGCCCTTGGTTGGCATCAGATGCAGGGTCGACGCCATGTTGACGATGGCCTGCAGGCCAAAGCCGACCAGCAGACCGGTGGTGGCGATCTGTACGAACGGACTGCTTTCGTCGCTGGCGCGGGCAAAGCCGCGCAGCACCACCAGGGCGAACAGACCGATGATAATGAGAGCGGCGAACATGCCCAGCTCCTCACCGGCGACAGCGAAGATGAAGTCGCTGTGGGCGTCCGGCAGGCGATCTTTGACGCTACCCTCACCGGGGCCGCGTCCGAACAGACCTCCGGCCATGAATGCCGACAGGCCGGTATCTACCTGGAATGTGTCGCCGGACGCCGGGTCCAGGAAACGGTCAATCCGACTCGAGACATGATCGAAGGTCCAGTAGGCGCCGATAGCGGCAACCAGACCGAGAACGCTGACGGCGACAATGATGACCATCGGCAGGCCGGCGACAAAAAGCTGGGCAACCCAGACTGCTGCAACAATGACCGTCATGCCCATGTCCGGCTGGGCCACCAGCAGCAGAGCGATGACGGCGAACAAGCCGGCGACGATCCGCCGGCCGGGAAAAGCCGGGTCGCGATGTGCTTCGGCCAGCAGCCAGGCGCTGACCACGGCAAAGGTCGGCTTGAGGAACTCTGATGGCTGAAGGGAAAAGCCGGGCAGCGACAGCCAGCGCTGGGCGCCCTTGATCTCGGGCCCGATGACCAGAGTCAGGGCGGTGGCCAGCAGGGCCGCAGCGAATCCGACAATGGCCAGTCGGCGCATGGTCAGCGGGTCAAGCAGGCTGATCGCCACCAGCACAATCAGGGCCAGCACACTGAAAACCATCTGCCGCTCGACGAAGTGGAGGGGCGGCAGGCCGATCCGCACCGCCACCGCGGGACTGGCCATGGCGGCGAGCATGATGCCAATGGCCAGCAGCAACAGGGCCGCCGCCAGCAGCCAGCGGTCTACGGTCCACCACCAGCGGCCGATGATCGAAGTATCGGTGCGGGCCATCAGAAATGTCATGACCGGGCCTCCGCCGCCGGCAGGGCCTGAATCTGATCCAGCACCAATTGGCGGAAGCGGTCGCCGCGTTCGGCAAAATCACTGAATTGATCAAACGAGGCGCAAGCCGGCGACAGGAGTATGACCGAAGGAAGCGGGTCCTTCGTTGCCGCATGGGATGCCCGGGCAACGGCTGTCGCCAGATCGCCGCAGCGGCTGACCAGGGTACGAGGACTGAGGTCCCGGGCAAAACTTTCCGTCGCTTCGCCGATAAGAAAGGTTTCCTGAACGCGGCCCATGCGGCTGGCCAGAGGCGCGAGGGACTCACCCTTGGCCTGGCCGCCGGCGATCCAGTAGATGCGTTCGTAGCAGTCGAGCGCGGTACAGGCGGCGGACACATTGGTCGCCTTGCTGTCGTTGACAAAGGTGACGTGACCGGTGCGGGCGACCACCTCCTGGCGATGTGGCAGGCCTGCATAAGTGACAAGCGCGCCAGCGATGACCGCCGCCTCAATGCCGACCGCACGGGCGACCGCATAGGCGGCGGCGGCGTTCTGCCAGTTGTGACGGCCCGGCAGAGAGGATGCGGCGGACAGATCGCAGACGCGGCCGTCACCGCCGGCTCGCTCGTCATAGAGGACGCCATCGCGAACGGAGACCTCGCCCGGCGCAGCACCCTCCGCGGAAACGGCAACAATCGTCCGGCCCGCAGGCTGCGCTAAAAGCTCGTCGCGAATAGCCTGGCACCACACGTCGTCCTGGCCGACGACGGCCACGTCTCCCGCCCGCTGGTTAGCGAAGATGTGCCGTTTGGCGGCGACATATCCGTCAAGGCCGCCGTGGCGGTCCAGATGGTCTGGGCTGATATTGAGGAGAACGGCGATTTCGAACCGCATGCCCGGCGTCAGTTCAAGCTGGTAGGAGGACAGTTCCAGAACATATCGGGTGGTGCTGCCACCGGGTTCCAGGGCAAGTACGCCAAGGCCGATATTGCCGCCGGTCCGCACTTCACACCCGGCCGCGGCCAGAACGTGACTGATCAGGGCCGTGGTGGTGGACTTGCCGTTGGTGCCGGTAATGCCGATGGCGCGCAACTCGGGGTGGCTGCGCCACATGAGTTCCAGGTCGGAGAGAATCTCGCAGCCATGGTCGCGCGCCCGCACGGCCACCGGGTGCGGCTTGGGAAAGCGATGGGGAATACCGGGACTGAGGACCAGGCCGTCGATTTCCGCAAAGCTTTCCTGCATGAGATCGGCCAGCGGAACGCCGGCGGCGGCGGCGGCGGACCGCCGCTCCGCCTGGTCGTCCCAGCCCAGCACCCGGGCGCCGCTGGCGGCCAGGGCCTTGGCCGCACTGAGCCCGGTGCGGCCAAGGCCCAGCACCGCGTAGGTCTGTCCTCTGGTGCGGGGCAGCGCAATCATGGGCCTAGCGCAACTTCAGGGTCGCCAGACCGGCGACGGCCAGGATCGAGGCAATGATCCAGAAGCGGATGACGATGGTCGGCTCCGCCCAGCCCTTCTGCTCGAAGTGATGATGCAGCGGCGCCATGCGGAAAACGCGACGCCCGGTCAATCGGAACGACACCACCTGGGCGATGACCGATACGGTTTCCAGAACGAACAGGCCGCCGACGATGGCCAGGACAATTTCGTGCTTGGTGACCGCAGCGATGGCGCCCAGTGCGCCACCCATGGACAGCGATCCCGTGTCGCCCATGAACACCATGGCCGGCGGCGCGTTGTACCACAGGAAGCCAAGCCCGGCGCCGACCATGGCGCCGCAGAACACAGCCAACTCGCCGGCCCCCGGCACATGATTGATCTGCAGATAGCCGGCAAAAATGGAATTACCGGCCAGATAGGCGATGAACAGGAAGCAACTGGCTGCCAGCATCACCGGCCCGATGGCCAGGCCGTCCAGCCCGTCTGTCAGATTGACGGAGTTGGAGGCGCCGACAATGACGAAGGCGACAAACGGAAAATAGAACCAACCGAGATCCACAAGCAGGTTCTTGAAGAAGGGAAAGGCCAGGGTGGTGGCCAGCGGGTCGCGGGTCAGATGGCTGATGGCGACAGCGGCGGCAAGGGCGACCAAAGCCTGCATGGCGAATTTGAACTTGCCAGGAATGCCGGCGCTGCTACGTCGTGTCAGTTTGCGATAGTCATCGACGAAACCTATGGCGCCGAAAGCCACGGTGACCGCCAGCACGACCCAGGTAAAGCCGTTGCTGAGGTCGGCCCACAGCAATGTGGAAATGCTGAGCGACAGAAGAATCAGAAACCCGCCCATGGTTGGCGTTCCCTGCTTGGTCAGCAGGTGACTGGCCGGGCCGTCAGTACGGATGGGCTGGCCGGCCGGCTGCTTGCGACGCAACCAGCGGATAAACGACGGGCCAAGAACGAACGAGACGATCAGCGCCGTCATGACCGCGCCGCCGGTGCGGAAGGTCAGAAAGCGGAACAGATTGAAGACGGTATAATTGTCGGCCAGCGGCGCCAGGAGATTAAACAGCATGGGCGACGCCTTCCTGGGTGTTCCGGCTGGTAGCGCGGTGACGAAAGTGGTCAACCACGAGGCTCGCCCGGCTTGCCTTGGAGCCTTTGACCAGCACGATGTCATCGGGTCTTAACAACTGATCCAGGGCCTCTGGCAGGGCATCGGCGCTGGTCACCGCCAGAGCCCGGTTCTTTTCCGGCAAGGCGGCAAAGAGCACCGCCGCCAGGGGTCCGATGGCGAAGACGAGATCGACCCCGGCGGCGGTCACGTCCGCGGCCATGGCCTTGTGCAGGCTCGCCGCTGTGTCGCCCAGTTCCAGCATGTCGCCAAGCACGGCGATCCGTCGGCCGCTGGCGGCGGGCTTCATAACGCCAAGGGAATGCAGGGCCGCGCGCATGGAGTCGGGGTTGGCGTTGTACGCGTCATCAATCACGGTGAGCACACCGCCGCGGATGGCGGCGGTGAATCGTTCACCACGTCCGGGCAGGGAGCGGAGCTTGCCCAGGGCGGTCGCCGCCGGGCCGGGGTCCAGACCTAACGCCGCCACGGCGGTCAGCACAGCCAGGACGTTGGAGGCCCAGTGTTCTTCCGTCAGGGGCAGAGTGACCGTGTGGCGATGACCGAGAATCATGGCCTCCAGGACAGCGCCCTCGGCGGTCTTTCGCCACGACACCAGGCATCCATCGGCGCTGCTATGCCGACCGAAGGTCAGCACCCTGGCGTGCTGGGCTTTGGCTCGTGCCTCCAGCACGGCAAACTGATCACTGTCGCGCGGCAGAACGGCGATACCGTCGGCGACAAGACCGGCACAGATGTCTGCTTTTTCCGCCGCTATGGCGGCGATACTGTCGAAGGCCTCAAGATGGGCAGCACCAATGGATGTGATGATGGCCACGTGCGGCCTGGCGAGACGCGACAAAGGGGCGATCTCACCCGGCTGGTTCATGCCGATTTCGAGTACCGCATAGGTGGCGTGGCGCGGCAGGCGGGCCATGCTCAAAGGCACACCCCAGGCATTGTTGAGATTGCCGGTGGTGGCCGAGGTGGCCCCGTAGGCGGCCAGAGCGAGGGCCAGGGCCTCCTTGGTGCTGGTCTTGCCGACACTGCCCGTGACAGCGATAACGCGCGCCTGACTGCGCTGCCGGGCGGCGGTGGCCAGCGCTTGCAGCCCGGCATCGGTGTCGTCGACGCGCAGCAGAGGCCACTCGGCTCGATGGCTGGCGACGGCGCCACGACGATCGACCATGGCTGCCGCGGCGCCGTTGCGGAAGGCTGCTGCGACGAAACTGTGTCCGTCGTGGTTGGGACCCTTGATGGCAACAAACAGGTCGCCATGCGCTAGCGAGCGGCTATCCAGCGACACGCCTGTCGCCAACCATGGTGCGGTGGACTGTCCACCGGTTGCCGCCTCGGCTTCGGCCGCGCTCCACAAGGGTTCAACCATGAGCCGCCCCCTGGCCGGAGCCAATCAGACCCCGCGCCACGGCGCGGTCGTCAAACGGCAGGATTTGATCGCCGATGATCTGGCCGGTCTCATGACCTTTGCCGGCAATGAGCAAACCGTCGCCGGCGGCGAGCCCGCGTACCGCGGTCTCAATGGCTTGCCGGCGGTCTGCGATGTGGAGGGCGTCGGGCGCCTGCGCCAGAATCTGCCGCCGGATCGCTTCGGCGTTTTCCGTGCGTGGGTTGTCATCCGTGACAATGACGCGGTCGGCGTTGTGCGCGGCGATGCGCCCCATGACCGGACGTTTGGCACCGTCGCGGTCGCCGCCGCAACCGAACACCACTACCAGACGACCCGTCACATGTGGCCGCATGGCTTGCAAAGCGGCCTGCAGGGCGTCCGGTGTGTGCGCATAGTCAACGACCACAAGGCCGCCGGCCTCTGTCGCGCCGATGATCTCCATGCGCCCGGGGGCGCCGTGCAGCCGGTTCAGGGCGTTCAGCACCTGCATGGACGACAGGCCTGATGCCAGGCCGATGCCGGCGGCGGCAAGGGCATTGAGAATCTGAAAGCGTCCCCACAGAGGCAGACGCACATCGCCGGTCGTTCCGCCGATTGTCAGTGTCAGCCGCCAGCCCTCCGGCGTCGCGGCCATGTGGTCGCAGCGCACGCCACCATGCGTCAGGCCATAGTCCAGCACGGAAAGGTTGCGGGCGCGGGCGATGTTGCGAAGGGTGTCGTACTCGCCCGAGTCGCGGTTGAGGACCACACTGCCGCCGGTGACAACGATCTCTGAAAACAGGCGTTCCTTGGCCCGTCGGTAGGCCGCCATATCACCGTGATAGTCCAGGTGATCATGGCTCAGGTTGGTAAAGGCGGCGATGGAGACACGAACCCCGTCCAGCCTATGCTGAGCCAGCCCGTGGCTGGAGGCCTCCAGGGCCAAATGAGCCACGCCGTCACCGGCCAGCCGGGCCAGGGCGTGGTGCAGGTCCATGACGTCTGGCGTGGTCAGTCGGCTATCCAGCCGCGCCTGGCTGGCGCCGTCTGACTCTATGCCCAGGGTGCCCAGGCTGGCTGCCGGCCGGCCGGCTGAGCGCCATATCTGGCTGGCGAAGGTGGCGACCGACGTCTTGCCGTTGGTGCCGGTGACAGCGGCAATGCAGGCGGGCTGGGGGCCGCAGTATGCCGACGCCATGCGGGCGAAGCGTCGCGGCACGCAATCGTCGGTAACCAGGCTGATGACTTTGTCGGTCGCCGGCAGCGCGGTACCGGTCTCGGCCAGCACGGCGATGGCGCCGTGACGCAGGGCATCGGGAATATAGTGACGACCATCAACCCGGGTGCCAGGCAGGGCGGCGAACAGCATGCCCGGCTCAATGCGGCGCGAATCCGCACTCAGGCCCGTAATGTCCACGTCCGGACCTACCAGATGGGCTGCCGGAATCGGCGGCCAGCCGGTATCGGTGTGATCTTGCATCAGGTCAGTAAGACGCAAGATGACGCCCTCCCAGTGGCAGGGTTATGGCAATCATGTCGTCATAGGCCCGTTCGTCATCGGGGCGCGGACGAATGCCGAGCAGGGGTGCGGCGCGGCCGACAAAGCGGCCGACAACCGGCGCAGCGACCCAGCCACCGGTGGCGAAGCCGTATGACTGGGCGTCGCCCTTTGGCTCGTCGATCAGTGCCAGAACAACGTATTGCGGTGCGTCTACGGGAAAGACCCCGACAAAGGACGACAGCAGCCGTCGTTCAGCATAGCCCCGCCCGCTCTGTTTCTCGGCGGTGCCGGTCTTGCCGCCGACCAGATAGCCGGGGGCATCGGCCATGCTGCCGGTGCCTTCGGTCACCACCAGCCGCATGAGCTGGCGCATGGTCTGTGATGTTTGCGCAGACAGGACCTGTGTTTCCTGCGTCGGCGAGGCGACGTTACGACGCAACAAGGTCGGCGCCATCAGGCGGCCGCCATTGACGATGGCCGCTGTGGCGCTGGCCAGTTGAAGGGGGGGGACAGAAACGCCATAGCCATAGGACACCGTGATGGTGTTGACGTCACGCCAGCGCTCTGGCTTCACCGGTTGCCCCAGTTCGCGCAATTCAATGGCGGACGGGCTCAAGAGGCCCAGACGCGTGAGATAAGCCTGTTGCCGTTCGCCGCCGACGGCCAGCGCCATGCGCGCGGCGCCGATATTGGAGGAGTGGATGAATACTTCCGGCACGGTGAGCCAGCGGTTCTGACCGTGATAGTCATCAATGGTAAAGCGGGAGATGCGCAGAGGCTCTGTGGCATCGAAGGAGTCGGCCAGAGACACGGCACCGGAATCCAGCGCCATGGCGGTGGTGAAGGCTTTGAACGTGGAGCCCATTTCATAGACGCCCAGGGTCGTCTGGTTGAAACGGGCTTCGGCTGGCGCGTTGCCCGCGAGTTGCGGGTCGAAGTCTGGAAGCGACACCATGGCGATCACTTCACCGCTCGCCACGTCGAGCACCAGACCACTGGCGCCGACCGCCCTGAACCGGGTCATGGCCGCCGCCAGCTCTTCGTGCAGGATGCCCTGAATGCGGATGTCCAGGGACAGGCTGATCGCTGCTTGCGAACTGGTAATGACGTCCTCAAGACCACGCTCGATCCCGGCCAGCCCGCGATTGTCGATGTCCGTAAAGCCAACAGCGTGAGAAACCAGCCGGCCGTGCGGGTAGACGCGGCTCTCTTCGGTGACGAAATCCAATCCCGGCAGACCGAGACGATTGACTTCGTAGTGCTGGCGAGGCGTCAGATTGCGGCGCAGCCAGACGAACCGCCGGTCGGTGTCCAGGCGCTCGCGAATCCAGTTTTCACTAAGGTCGGGCAGAATGGTGGAAAGACGGCGCGCCGTCTCATCAATGTCCTGAACACGCTGCGGGTCGGCATACAGTGAAGCGGTTGCCAGGCTCGTCGCCAGAATGACGCCGTTGCGATCTGTCAGTTCAGCGCGATGTACCACCTGGTCGGTGACCTGGCGTTGCACGAGGTCGGCCTGTGCCGCCGCCTGTACAATGCTGAGATCAGCGACCCGCAGCGCCAGCACACCAAAGGCAACGGCAAACAAAGCGCCGGTCAGAACCAACCGCGTCCGCCCAACCTCCACAAACGTCTTGGTCCGGCCGTCGATGCGGATGTGACGATGGCGCGTTATGCTACCCATCATCGAATGATGCCCGGTCGCACACGCAGACGGATTTCCGACCACGCTTCGATTGGTTCCACGGCGGCGGCCGGCTCCACTCTCGCGGCGCTCTGCACATCAGGCGAAATGATCAGTGGCAAAGTGGCGACCTCGCCAACGCGCGCGGTAGTCAGCGGCACCATGCCAAGATATCGCGACGACAGGTCGGCCAGCCGTGCTGGTTGATTGAGATAGGCCCACTCCGCCTCCAGAACATGGACGGCTTGTTGATCATCGTTGATCTGGCGGTTCAGCGTCTGCAGTTCTTCCTCAATGTCACGAACGGCGAAGGTCACGTGAAAGAGGCCGTATGCAGCCAGTCCGGCGAGGACGATCCAAGCGACAGACAGGCGACCGAGGGTGGGGCGCAGGCGCATGGTCTAGTCCGACTCGCCAGCAGATACGGCCACGCGCTCCGCCGTGCGGAGGCGGGCTGAGCGGGCACGGGGGTTGAACCGGATTTCCTCCTCGCCGGGCTTTATGGCGCGACGGTGCAGCAGCCGGAGTGTCGGCCGCCGCCGCTGGTCGGCAGACAAAGGGGGCTGGTGGCGCGAGGGCGCACCGGCGGCCCCGGCGGAGCGGCTGTGCAGGAAGGATTTGACCAGCCGATCCTCGAGGGAATGGAAAGCGATGACGGCCAGACGGCCGCCGGGCGCCAGAAGGGATTCCGCTGACACCAGACCGCGCTCGATTTCGCCCAGCTCATCGTTGACGGCCATGCGCAGGGCCTGAAAGGACCGCGTTGCCGGGTCTGTCTTGCCGCTGCCGCCCTTGGCCCGACGAATGATCGTGGCCAGCTCGCCAGTGCGGCGAAGTGGCATCCTTTGACGGGTTTCGACGATGGCGCGCGCGATGCGCCGCGCCGCCGGCTCTTCACCCAGATCATGCAGCAGGCGGGCCAGGTCGGCTTCGCTGATGGCGGCCAGCAGTTCAGCGGCCGTCTGCCCCTGGCTGGTGTCCATGCGCATGTCCAGCGGCCCGTCACCCTGGAACGAGAACCCGCGGTCGGGGGTATTGATCTGGTCGGACGAGAAACCGAGGTCGAGGGCAACGCCATCAACCCCGCGCTCGGCCGCGGCGGGACTGGCCCTGCGACACAAGGCGGCCATGTCGCCAAAGCGTCCGTGCAGCGGGATCAGACGGTCGCCCAACCGGACTGCCATGTGCCGGGCGCGGGCAAACGCGGCAGGGTCGCGATCAATGGCGAGAACCTGACAACGGGCGGCAGACAACAGTGCGCGGGTCAGGCCGCCACCGCCAAAGGTTCCGTCCACATAGAGGCCGCCATCGCGTGGCTCAAGCGCCGACAGGGTTTCGGCCAGCAGCACGGGAACATGCTGTGTCGTCGCCGGCTCGGGCGCGGCGGAGGCGGGGAGGGCGGCGGAGGTCATGACCCGTCGCCGTCAGGTGCTGGTG
Organism: Alphaproteobacteria bacterium; assembly: GCA_040218575.1. Lineage (NCBI taxonomy): Bacteria > Pseudomonadati > Pseudomonadota > Alphaproteobacteria > Alphaproteobacteria bacterium. The sequence goes on from JAVJRE010000003.1 coordinate 389,350, forward strand.
ATCGCGGGGCGTCGGCCGCCGCCGGGCGCAGAGTGCGGCCGGCCGTACGCAAACGCTCGCGGGCTGCCTGCTGGAAAGCGGTGAAGCGCTCCGGCTGCCAGATCTGAAATACCGGACCGCGACCGACAAAGGCCGCTTCACCGGTGATGCCGGCGTGCTCACGCAGATCTTCGGCAAGGATGATGCGGCCTTCGCCATCAAAGGCGAGCTGGCGCACATCAGGGAAAATCGCCGAGGCGAAATCGTCCTGAGCTTCGGAAAAGCGATCCAGCGAATCGACTTCGCCGGCTAGCTGCTCCATGCGGCCGATGCCGCTGCCTTCCAAGGTTGGGTGCTGGTGTGACCGGTAGAGGACGATGCCGTGAAACGACTGGCCGGCGACCGCTGCACGAAAGCTGGCCGGCACGGAAATCCGGCCTTTGCGGTCGATCTTGTTGACAAATGTGGACAGGAACAGCGCCACGACCCGCCCTCTCCGGACATATTTTCAGGCCCATCCGGGCCCGTCCCCCCACATCGGGTAGCGGTCTTTCTTGGGAATGTTTGGGATACCATGGGATGATTTGGGCGGTCAATGAAAAGCGCCTGTCGTCCATGGGATAAAGCGCCTTTTTCTGCGTCTTTGCCGCGCCCATGGCCACACGGCCGATGGCCATCCGTCTGGCCATGGGCCCGGGTGCGATAATCGCGGGACGGATTCCGGTGCATTCCCAGCCGCCGTGTTCCTGGTATGTTCGCGAGGAAGGCCGGCGGGACTCACGGCCACAGGCCGGTGGCAGGCGGTCGTTATTCTCGTAACGTACTGTTTATAAAGAAATACGTGGATTCAGAGACGCGGCCGATCCGGCTGCTCCGCAAAGGGCAAAGGGGTGCCAGATGGCCTGTAAGCCGGGTTCTGTGCCCTGACGGGCGATGGCCATTCATCTGGGACATCCGTCGCCGAATGTCTCATGCAACCTACCCGGGTGACGGCGCGGAAACCGCCTGCGAACCCGAAGGTCCGACAGCCACCCCTATTCGGTCTTGCTCCAGGTGGGGTTTGCCGTGCCGCGCCCGTTGCCGGCCGCGCGGTGCGCTCTTACCGCACCCTTTCACCCTTACCGGTGGCCAAAGCCACGCTGGCGGTTTGCTTTCTGTGGCACTTTCCCTGGGGTCGCCCCCGCCGGGTGTTACCCGGCACCTTCTTTCCATGGAGCCCGGACTTTCCTCACCCACCCGAAGGGGGTGCGGCCATCCGGCCATCTGGCTGGATTTATGTAAGAATTACAAAGGGTTCTGTCAAGAAGTCCGATCTGCCATCCAGAGCAGGCGGCCACTGGTCTGGTCATCAGCCCGGCCATCGATGCGCCACGGCCGGAAATGGCTCTGAAAGGCGGCAACCGCCCGCTCGACCGCGGCTGACGCCCGCCCGTTGTCCGGTACGTCATAGCCGATCCGGCGCAGCGCGGCCTGCAGGTCTTTCTGCCGCAGGTGGCCGGCGGTGGCATCGTCCGGCGGCCACAGGCCGATGCCTGCCGCCGCTAGCTGGCGCCATGGAAAGGCTTCGCCCGGGTCCTGTTTGCGGCCGGGCGCGACATCTGCATGACCGAGTACCCGCGACGGCTCTATGGGATGGCGCGCCTGCACACTGTGACACAGGCGGATCAGGCTGTTGATCTGGGCTGCGGGAAAGGGGCGGTAGCCGAACTCATGACCGGGATGCGCCAGTTCGATACCAATAGAGCAGCCGTTGATGTCGGTGCGGCCGCGCCAGAAGCTGACGCCGGCGTGCCAGGCGCGGCAGGAATCGGCGACCAGTTGCCATGTGCCGCCGTTTTCATCAATCAGGTAATGGGCACTGACGCTGGCCCGTGGGTCGCACAAACGATCAAGCGCGGCGGCTGCGCTGGTCATGCCGGTATAGTGGATGATCAGGGTATCAATGGCCTGGCCGGCCGGGCGCTGGTTGAAATTGGCCGATAACCGCAGGCGCAGAGGTGGTGGATGCGAGACGGCCATGTGTGCGCTGCCCCGGTTTCGGGGTTCAGGCGGCGCGCTTGTCGGCGCGCAACCGGGCATAGGCCTGATTGACCCGGGCCAGGGCCCGCTCAGCCGCCTTGATCTGCTCCGCCGTGACGCCGTCCAGGCCAAGCCCATCGGGGTGGAACTGGCGGACGCGGCGGCGCCAGGCGGCCTTGACGTCACCGGTCGGCGCGGTCGGCGACACACCCAGAATCTGATAGGGATCCTCGCCAAGCCCTGGCGAGCGGGCGGGTCGGGCCAGACATGCCGCCAGATCATCCTGGCCAAGCTCCAGCGCGGTGGCCAGCGCCGCCATGCGGCTGCGCCACGCGGCACCGCGCGCCGTGGCCGGCACCAGACTAATCGCAATCCGCAGCACGCCGCGGCGCACCTCCGCCTGGGCCGGCGAATCGGCGGGAAAGGCACGGCGCAGGACGCGGCCATGGTGCGCCAGATCGTCCGGCCGCGGGCAGCCCAGGGCAAAGGCGGCGCGCAGCCGCACATCAGCCGGCGGCAAGGCAAAGGCGGCCAGCCCGTCTATGGGCTGATGACTGTCCCGCAGACCTGGTGTGCCCACGGCGAAGCCGGCGACCGCGGCCAGCGAATGGGCGACGCCGTTGTGACGCCGCACGTCCTTTTGATGGGTGCGTCGTCGCTGCCAGTGCAGGCCCGCCAGCCCCAGACCGGCGCCAAGGGCGCCGCCAGGCAGGCCGGCGATGGTCAGACCCGCCATAACCACTATGGCAAGCAGCATCGACCGACGAACAATCGATGCGGACACTGGTGAGGGGCCGGGTCGTTGCGAGCCGGGTGGGCGAATCATGGTCTGCACCCTATACCGAAGAAGGACCGCCGGTGAATCCACAAAATTGAATCCGGTAAGTTGCTCCCCTTTATTTGTCAGATGGAAAACGGTCTGCCGCCATGGTCTTGCCGCATCGCACCGCTAGGCTAGGCTGCCAAGCGGTACTGGAACCTGCGGGGTAAGCCCGGGGTAAGCCGGAGTTGGGGTCTCATGCGACGTATTGCCATTGCTGCCGGCGCTCTTGTCGCCCTGGTCATCATCGCCTTGCTGGTGGGGCCATTCTTCTTTGACTGGAACCGGTTCAAACCGGAAGTCACGGAAAGGGTCGCCAGCGCCACGGGGTATCGCCTGGAGATCGCAGGCGACCTGTCATTGCGCCTGCTGCCGGCGCCGGCGCTGGTGGCCCGTGACCTGACACTGCATGGCGCAGCGGCGCCAGGCGGGGATTCAACGCAGCCGCTCGCGGCAATGAAGGCGCTGCAGTTGAGTCTGGTCTGGTCTGATCTTCTGGCTGGCCGCATCGCCATCGACCGGGTTGTCCTGGTGGAGCCGGACATTCAGCTCGTAGCGTTGCCATCAGGCGGCGGCAACTGGTTGCCCGAAGAGACGGCCAGAGCCAGAGACGCCGCCGCCGGCGGCCTGTCTGGCGACGGCGCGGCGGCAGAGCGGTCCGGCCCCGCTTTGTCCATCGCCGGATTCGCCGTTGAAGATGGCAGGGTCAGTTATGTCAATGGCGCGACAAGCCTTGTGGCGCAGGCGATAGATATCAGCGGTTCGCTGGACAGTCTCGTCGGCCCTGTCACGGTGAACGGCGACCTGCAGCTCAACGGCGAGACGCTGGACATCCGGCTGATGGTCGGCGGCTTGGCCGATTCCGCCATACCGGTGCAGGCCCGCTTCGCTACATCGTCTGCGGAGGTGCGCCTTGACGGCGCCATCCACGGGCTGGACAGCGTCACACCGGCGTATCGCGGGTCGCTCGCTGTGAACGCCCGCTCATCCGCCGACGGCATTGCCCAGCTATTGGCGTTGGCCGGTGTGACGCCGCCCACGCTTGGTGGTCTTGATGACCCCCTGTCGCTCAGCGCGGATATGGCTGGCGATGCCGCGGGCATCACTTTGAACAGCGTTCAGTTCGAGGTGGACGGGACCCGTGGCACCGGCGCTGTGCTGGTGGCTTTGGGGTCGCCGGCACAGGTGGATGTGGCGCTTTCGCTTGATCGCATCAATGGCGATTCCGTGCTTGCCAGCATAATATCAGCGACCCGTATCCGGTCAGACGAAAGCGCGTCCGGCGGGTCGTCCGGATCGGTTTCCGGCGGCGGCCAGACCGGCTCCATGGCGCATGGACCGTTCGCTGGTTTGGGTGATTTGCCGGTCACGGGCTCTCTGTCTCTGACCATAGGCTCGATGTCGTGGCGCGACGGGCTGGTGAGTGACATCGCGCTGGACGCGGCATTGCGACCGGGTGGCCTGCAGGTCAGCCGCGTGTCCCTGAGGCTGCCTGGCGAGGCAGTGCTGAATACAAAAGGCAGCGTGACCGCGCGTGACGGCGTTGCCATGGACGTGCAGGTGCAAGCCGCAAACCTTCAGGCCACCCTGGCCTGGCTTGGCGTAGACCGCGCCAGCCTGCCGGCCCATGGTTTCCGCTCCGCCCGGTTGGCATCAACGATTCGCTATGACGGAACACAGCTTGCGCTTGACGGAATGACCGGCGCGATCGACGGCACCGCGCTGTCCGGTACGGCCCGCATCGACCTTTCCGGCGCGCGGCCGTTGGTTGATCTGACTGCTGAATTCGGCACGCTCAATCTCAATGACTATATTGGCGACCGTGGTAGCGGTGGCGACGCGGCCGCCGCCGCCGTGCGGCAGGATGCAGAGTCGCGGCAGGCGAGCCCGTCCGGGGTTTTGCTGGTGCCGGCCATGGCCCCATTGCCGGCAGACTTAGCGGCGGAAATCCGCGTACAACGTCTAGTAGTCGGTGACGTGGCGTTGACGGACCTGTCGCTGAGCGCGTCGGCGGACAGCCAGATGGTCACCATCACGACCCTGCAAACAGAGATCCCGGGAGGCCGTCTGTCGGCCAGCGGGCAGATCGCCGGCCTTGGTCCGACACCCACCGGCCAGGCGACGTTTTCCGTCGCCAGCAGCGATCCGGCGGCGCTTCTTGCCGGGCTGGGTGTGACACCGACGCCTGGCATACAGCAGGCCGGCCGCATGGACTTGTCCGGCGCCGTGCGCCTTGACTCTGCGGCGGTTGAAGGCCTGATGACGCTGACCCTGGGGCAGGGCTCGGCGACGGTGGACGGGCGCATCGGCGACCTGGCGGCGATGCGTGACATTGCGGTTTCCGTGGTTGCTACGCACCCGAACCTGCCAACACTGCTGGCCGGCGGCAAGGGCCAGGCCGGGCCCGGCCAGGCCGCCAGACTGACGGCGCAGATGTCCGGCGATGCAACGGCTCTGACATTTACGACGCTGTCTTTTGCTCTCGCAGACAATGTGATCGACGGCAGCGGAGAGGTTCGCCTGCCGGCCGGTGGTCGGCCCGACGTGCGGCTTGACCTGACCGGCGGCACACTCAATCTCAACCAGTTGACCAGCGCCAGCCAGGGTTCGGCGCGTGGTGCGACATCGGGCGGAGGCAATAGCGCCACGGCTGGTGCCGGCGGCGCTCCGTGGTCCGACGATCCCGTCATTCCGCAATGGTTGAACGCGGTAGACGGTCGTCTGTCCGCACGGTTGCAGGGACTAATCTACGGCCAGATTCTGATTGAGCAGCCGGCCGTGATGGCACGGCTCGCCGATGGCGCTCTGACAATCGAATCGCTCACCGGCACGGTCTTTGACGGAACGGTGTCGGCCAGCGGCCGGCTCAGCGCCGGGCGCAATCCTGGCGTTGCGGCGGATGTCACCCTCGATGGCCTGCAGGTGCGGGATGCCCTGTTTCAGACGGGCGGCCTGGATGTGGTGGCGGGCGTTGCGCACATGACGCTGTCGCTTGCCGCACAGGGCGTGTCCAGCCGCTCGCTCGTCAGGTCGCTGAACGGTAATGGCGCAGTGCAAGTCAACGAAGGCGTGGTTCAGGGTGTTGACCTCGGCGCCATCAGTGCCCGCCTCGCAGAGGTCAACAGCATTGTGGATCTGGCCGGCGTGATCGGCCAGACCAGTGCGGGAGGCGAGACGCCCTTCGAGTCTCTGTCAGCCAGCTTCACCGTGGCAGACGGCGTGGTCTCCAGTCAGGACATCCGGCTGGACGCGCCGGACGGATTTGGCACAGGAACAGTACGGGCTGACCTGCCGCAGTGGCAGATGGCTTTGCGGATGAATTTCGGTCTGGCGCTGCACAGCGACGCACCGCCGCTGGGTGTTGAGTTGAGCGGTCCCATCGATAATCCACGACGCATTTTTCACACGGACGATCTGGCCGGCTATCTGGCGGCACAAGGTGTCGGACGACTGCTGCGCAAGGTGGCGCCGCAGGGCGATGCGAGTGGGGAAGAGTCCCAACCGCTGGGCGGCATTCTCAAGGGCATTCTCGGCGGCAACTAGCGGCCAGCCCAGCACGGACCGCCGCCACGCGGACCATGTCCGCCCCCGCCGGTCAGTCGCCGATCAGCTTCGGCGGTTTGGGCGGTCTGGGACCGACCATGTCTTCCGGCCGTACCCAGGCATCGAAATCCTCGCCACTGACATAGCCCAGAGCCACGGCTGCCTCGCGCAGCGTGGCGTCCGTCTCATGGGCGGACTTGGCGATTTTCGCCGCCTTGTCATAGCCGATATGCGGCGTTAGCGCCGTCACCAGCATCAAAGAGCGCTGCATCAGATCATCGATACGCGCCTGGTTGGCCGTGATGCCGGTTACGCAATTGTCGGTGAAGCTGACGCTGGCGTCTGCCAGCAAAGCAATGGATTGCAGCACATTGTAGATGATAACCGGCTTGAAGACGTTGAGTTCCAGATGCCCCTGGGCGCCCGCAATGGTGACCGCCGTATGATTACCCATAACCTGAGCGGCGACCATGGTCATGGCTTCGCACTGGGTCGGGTTGACCTTGCCCGGCATGATAGACGAGCCGGGCTCGTTCTCGGGAAGATTGATTTCACCCAGGCCGCTGCGTGGCCCGGACGCCAGCAGGCGAAGATCGTTGGCAATCTTGTTGAGGCTGACGGCGATGGTGTTGAGGATGCCGGACACCTCGACCATGGTGTCATGGGTGGCAATATGCTCGATGGCATTGGCCGCGGCGGTAAACGTCATGCCGGTATAGTTGGAAGCCGCCGCTGCGAACTGCGCGCCGAAGCCATAGCTGGTGTTGAGCCCGGTACCGACCGCCGTGCCGCCCTGCGGCAGTTCCCACAGGCGCAACTGCGCCCAGTTCAGGCGCGTCAGCGCAGACCGCATCTGCGCGGCGTAGCCGCCGAACTCCTGACCGAGGGTCAGTGGAGTTGCATCCTGCATGTGAGTGCGCCCGATCTTGACGATGCCGGCGAACTCTTCGCTTTTCTCGCTCAGCGCACGGTGCAGCTTGTCCAGCGCCGGAACCAGCCGCTTGCGGATTTCCGTCACCGCGGCGATATGCATGACAGTCGGAAAGCTGTCGTTGGACGACTGGCTCATATTGACGTGGTCATTGGGGTGGACCGGCGCTTTGGCGCCGCGTTTGCCACCAAGAATCTCACTGGCCCGGTTAGCGATCACTTCGTTGGCGTTCATGTTGGTCTGGGTGCCGGAGCCTGTCTGCCAGACCCGTAGCGGGAAATGGTCATCGAGCTTGCCTTCCGCCACTTCTTCCGCCGCCATGACGATGGCATCGCCGATTTCGCTCTTCATCAGGCCCTGGTACATATTGGCCTTGGCCGCACATCGCTTTTGCACCCCGAAGGCGCGTATGACCGGCAAGGGCATGATTTCATCGCCGATGCGGAAGTTCTGTAGTGATCGCTGGGTCTGGGCGCCCCAAAGCCGGTCGTCCGGCACCTCAACCTCACCCATGGAATCGCTCTCGACCCGGTGTGTCTGATCGGTCGAAGGGCCTGCCTTGTCATCTGTCGGCATCGGGTCAGTTCCTGAGAGTGAAGACGGAGTGGCGTTAAGAAATACTACGCCGCAGGCGCGTCATGGTCGTGGTCGCCCCGGCACGAGTCAAGACGGCGGCGTTACGGAAACAGCCGCAGTGCCCGCAGGCCTATTTGCGTTTGCGAAAGGTGTCCAGATGCACAACTTCACCGCCCGCAGCGGTTTCGTCCGGCACTTCGGCCGCCGCCTCTTTGTCGGATGGGCCGGATGGGCCGGATGGACCAGACGGAGGAGGGGCCGGTTCGGTTGCATTGCCATCCTGCGTCCCATTGCCGACCAGGAGGGGTGATTCGCCTGAAGCGGGCCGGTCTGTCTGTCCGGCGCCGGTGAACTGCAATCCGAACTTTACCGATGGATCGACGAACGATGTCAGCGACGTGAACGGAACGGTCAGACGTTCGTGATTGCGATTGAAGCTGAGCGTTACGGAGAAAGCCTCATCACTGACCTCCAGGCCCCAGTACTGGAACTGAAGGACGATGGTCATTTCGCCGGGGTGGCTGGCCCGCAGATGATCAGGAATTTCGACGCCCGGGTGATCCGTCCGGAAGGTGATGTAGAAATGGTGGTCGCCGGTGAAGCCGTCTTCCGCTACCTGGGCAATGCTGGTTCGCACAACGCCACGCAGCGCCCTGTCCACCAGAGTGTCATAATCCAGATAGGCGTCGGTCATGGCCAGCTCGCTGCGGCGCAGGGTCAATCGGATCGGCGTCCCGGTATGCAGAGTGCGGGACATGGCCGGGTTATGAAATACTGTATCCGCTGCGACGGGATGTCGAGGCTTGTCCGCCGGACCCGTGGCCAATCGCCGGCTGGTTGGCCCAGGATGAAAGTGGGGGAAGGTTGGGGGGCTTCTGTTGCCCGGCGCCCCCCGGGCCGCGCTTACCGATGTCCGGTTAAGGACTAGGCAGCGAGAGCCAAGTCGTTATCGTTGGCACTTCTAAAACGGCCCGATAACGGCGGTACCATGCCGGGCAAAAACCATGTCTTTACACGCGCGTCGATCCTATTTCGCCCCCGTAGAGTGCCGCCGGAGCCCTGTTTGTCGGGATCGGCGGAAACGGTGGTGGAGGCGCCGGGTACTGCCCCCGGGTCCGCTGCGGTTATTCCACATGGCGTTTATCACCATAGTCGGTTCCCCGACGTCCCTAATATAGGGACTGTGGCGCTGAATCGGAAGAGGCAGGTATGGTGCGCCGGCTTTTAGGAGGGTGCCGGCGTCCGATTGGCGCAGATGCACCCCCAGATCAACCGCGAGGCAGACACGGCCCATGGCGCTGACGCCTGAACAAGAGCAGGAAATCGAGGATAATCGGCGGCACAAGCAGGAAACGCTCCGGCCGACCGTCGTGGCGCTGGAGGATGTCCTGTTTCAGGCGGTGCCGGTCCTCGACCACGGCTTCGTGCGCCTGATCGACTATATGGGTGACGATGCCGCCATTGTGCAGGCGGCGCGGGTGTCTTATGGCGCCGGTACGCGCCATGTGCGGGAGGATCGCGGCCTGCTGCGCTACCTGCTGCGCCATGCCCACACCACACCGTTCGAAATGTGCGAGATCAAGCTGCACGTTAAGCTGCCGATCTTCGTCGCCCGCCAGTGGATTCGTCATCGCACGGCAAACGTCAATGAGCTGTCGGCCCGCTATTCCGTTCTGGATCGTGAGTTCTATGTGCCCGCAGCCGAAACCTTGGCCCGCCAGTCGCAGTCAAACCGGCAGGGTCGGGGTGAGATTCTGCCGGCCGATCAGGCGGCCCATGTGCAACACCTTTTGCGGGCTGATTCCGAAGCGGCCCATGATCGTTATGAATGGCTGATGTCAGAGGGGGCGGACGATGGCTCCGCGCCGGCAGGCCCGGGCCTGGCCCGTGAGCTGGCCCGCATGAGCTTGTCGCTCAACTACTACACCCAATGGTACTGGAAGATCGATCTGCACAATCTTCTGCACTTCCTGCGGCTGCGTATGGACCCGCACGCTCAGTACGAGATCCGCGCCTATGGCGACGCCATCGCGGCCATCGTCGCCCGCTGGGTTCCACTGACCTGGGAGGCGTTCTCCGATTACCAGGCCAATGGGTTCAGGCTGTCGGCAGGGGCCCTGGATGCGGTGCGCCGGATGCTGGCCGGCGAGGCGGTGGATGCCGATTCGTGCGGCCTGTCGCGGCGCGAATGGTCTGAACTGATGACCGCGCTTGGCCGACCCGCCGATTGAGAGACGCTAGCTGACGGTGATTTTCGGGGCTTGGCGCGCGCCGGCGCCGATCAACCCGCCGACCTGGTTCCATACCTGGTTGGCAATGTCACGATAGGCCTGTGCCAGAGGACCATCAGGCGCCGTCGCCATGATCGGTGCCCCGGCATCGGAACCGATCCGGATATCCATGTTCAGGGGCACCTCACCAAGGAACGGCACCTTCAGCTTTTCCGCTTCTGCCCGCGCGCCGCCATGGCCGAAAATCCGACTTTCCTTGCCGCAGTGCGGACAGATGAACAGGCTCATATTCTCGACGATGCCGAGAACCGGAACCTCTACCTGGCGAAACATGTTGAGGCCCTTACGCGCGTCAATCAAAGCCAGGTCCTGCGGTGTGGAGACAATGACCGCACCGGTCAGCGGCACCCGCTGCGCCATGGTCAACTGAGCATCGCCGGTGCCGGGCGGCATATCCACCACCAGCATGTCCAGCTGACCCCAGTTCACGTCGCGCAGCATTTGCTCCAGCGCGCTCATGACCATGGGCCCACGCCAGATCATCGGCGTGTCTTCAGGCACGATGAATCCCATGCTCATGCACGATATGCCATGTGCACTGAGCGGAGTCAGGGTCTGGCCATCCTCGCTGATGGGCTTGTCCTTGAGGCCCAGCAGGGTCGGCACGGAGGGGCCGTAGATATCCGCGTCCATCAGGCCGATGCGCAAACCCTGAGCGGCGAGGGCCAGGGCCAGGTTGATCGCCGTCGTGGACTTGCCGACACCGCCCTTGCCGCTGGCGACAGCAACAATGGAGCGAACGCCGGGAACCAGCGCCTTCGGCTCGCGGTCACGGCCGCCGCCGACGGGGGCCGCGCGGTCACTGCCGCGGGGCGTCGGCTGCGCCGTCGCGGCGGCCGGCGGAGATGTCGTGGCAGGGGCGCCGGTGACCACCACGGTCGCCGACAATACCCCGTCAAGCTTGTCGACGGCCCGCTCGGCGGCGCGGCGCAGAGGCTCCAGGCGCGGCCGGCGGTCTGCCGGTGCATCGAGCGCCACATGTACATGACCCTCTTTGATGGTGATGGCGGATACCCAGCCCATGGCCACGATGTCCTTGCGCCCTTCGGGATCGATGACGCTGGCCAGCGCGGCCTTGATGTCTTGTTCGGCGATGGCGCTCATGACGATGTGATGGCCTGTGGGTGAGGGAGGCTGCGGGGTGGTCGGGCCGACAGTGTGTCGGCGGCTGTCACCTGATATAGGGCGGAGACCTGCGCTTGGAAAGCCGCGACGGGGTTCTGCCTGAGCCCGCGGTCTGCCGTGGTCGCCAGGCTCCAGGTTGGGTGCGGCGCCACATTCCACCGGGCCTGGCTACATTCCGGCAGGCGAGGATTGTATGACCGGGCCAGAGGTCGTAAAAGCTTGAAGTCCGCCGTGTTTTTTGATCGGCGATGACGCAACGCAGCAGCCGGTAGGGACAAAAACCATATGCCTTGGCGTAATCAGGGAGGTGGCGGACCATGGGGCGGCGGCTCCGGTGGAGGGGGCTCCGGCGGGCCGTGGGGCGGCGGCAGTGGCGGCCAGCAGCCCAATCTGGAAGATCTGATGCGTCAGGGGCAGGAGCGGTTTCGCCGCATGATGCCCGGCGGTGGTCGCCGCACGTTTGTTCTGGCCTTTCTTGCCATCCTGGCGCTCTGGCTGCTGTCCGGTTTCTATGTGGTGGAAACAGGCAAGCGCGGCGTCGTTCTGCTGTTCGGTCAGTGGCAGACAACCACGGAGCCCGGGCTGAATTACCGGCTGCCGGCACCGATCATGACTCATGAAGTGGTGGATGTTGAGCAGACGCGACAGATCAACATCGGCTTTCGCGGCACGGTTGATGCCGCCAGCCGCGGCGCCAGCCGTTCGATTGAGCAGGAAAGCCTGATGCTGACGTCTGACGAGAACATCGTCGATATGAACTTCACCGTGCAGTGGCGCGTCGATGAGCCCAGTGATTTTCTGTTCAACCTGCGTGACGTGGAAGGGACCGTCAAAATCGCGGCGGAAAGTGCCATGCGCGAGGTTGTCGGCCAGACTGCGTTCGAACGCGCGGTGACGGAAGATCGTGGCCCTATGGAGAACGCCGCAAAGACCCTGCTGCAGCGAATTATGGACGACTACAATGCCGGCGTGGTCATTACCGGTATCCGCATGGCGAAGAATGATCCGCCGGCACCGGTGATCGATGCCTTTCAGGATGTGGTCCGGGCGCGGCAGGATCGTGATCGCTTGCGCAATCAGGCGGAAGCCTATGAATCCCAGGTGGTGCCTGAGGCGCGCGGCCAGGCCGAGCAAATTCGCCAGCAGGCGGAAGCCAATCGTGAAAGGCTGGTTCTGGAGGCGGCCGGTGAAGCCGAGCGCTTCCGTGAGGTGCTGGAGGCCTACCGCACCGCGCCGGAGGTGACGATTCGGCGTATGTATCTGGAAACGATCGGCCGCGTTCTGGAGAACACCGACAAGATCATCATTGATCAGGGCGAAGGCGGCGTTATTCCCTACCTGCCCTTGCCACAATTGCAGCGGCAGTCCGGCGGCCAGACAGGCAGCGGAGGGACAAGCCCATGAAACGCGGTCTCCTGGCCATTGTCGGCGTCCTTCTGGTCGTTGGCGGCATAACCGCGCTTAGCGCGTTTTATGTGGTTGATGAGCGCGAGCAGGTCATTGTTCTGCAGTTCGGTAATCCCAAGCGGATTGTCGCCGAGCCCGGCTTGTACGTGAAATTGCCCTTTGTTCAGAATACTGTGCGCTATGACAAACGCACCTTGAGTCTGGACCCTGGTCCCCGGCAGATTCCTCTGGCGGACCAGCGGCGAGTGAATGTGGACGTCTATGTGCGGTATCGGATTACCGACCCGCTGCTTTTCTTCCAACGTGTCCGCACGGAGCGCAACTTTGATGACCGGGCCGTAGCCATTGTCGAGTCGGAGCTTCGTAATGTGGTTGGCCGGGTTCAGTTGTCCAACCTGTTGTCGGAACGGCGCGACCAAACGGTGACTCAGATCCGCGAGCGGGTGACCGAGCAGGTGGTTCCGTTCGGTACGGAGATCGTCGATTTCCGTATCGGTCGGGTGGACCTGCCGGAGGAAACCAGCCAGGCGGTTTACAACCGTATGCGTTCGGAACGCGAGCGGTTGGCTCGGGAATTCCGGGCCGTTGGTGAAGAGCAGTCGCGGACCATCCGGGCCCGGGCCGATCGCACCGCCGTCCGTACCGTGGCCGAGGCGGAGCGCGACTCGCAGGCCATTCGCGGTGACGGTGAGGGACAGCGTAACGAGATTCTCGGCCGCGCCTTTTCCGCCGATACCGGCTTCTTTGAGTTCTACAAGTCGCTGCAGGCTTATGAGCAGGCCTTCAAGGACGATGGAACCACCTCGCTGGTGCTTTCGCCGGACAGTGAATTTTTCAAGTATTTCAATAACCTGCCGCGCTGAGGACGGGATCGCGTCTCAGTCGTGCGCGGCGGCGTGATCGACTGTGAAGGCGCAGTCGCCCGCCGTCCGGAAACTGACACGTCTCGGCCACATTCTTCGCTAGACTATGGGCTGACCGATAAGCGCCGCCCGGGAGGTACCCCCGAGAGGCGGCGGTCGAACAGTCAGATTGTGGGAGTGGCGACGTGATATCTATACAGATGGCGCGAACCGGTACGCAGGCGGGACACTGCCCCGCGGCGACGGCAGTGGCCGTGCGAGGCCGGATACATGTGCGGCCCATTGCGGTGATGACCGGCGTTCTGGCGCTGGCCCTGATCTGGTCCGGCCTCGCCTTTGGCCGCGGCGCACCGGAAAGCTTCGCCGACCTGGCAGAGCAATTGCTGCCGGCGGTGGTTAATATCTCCACCACACAGGTGGTGTCCGGTCGCGGCCCGGCGCGAGGGCCCCTGCCCAGGGTGCCGGAAGGCTCGCCCTTTGAGGAGTTCTTCGATCAGTTCTTCAACAATCAACCGGGCGGCAACAGCCCGCCGCGCAATGTGACATCGCTCGGTTCCGGTTTTATTATCGATTCGTCGGGCATTGTCATCACCAACAATCATGTCATCGACGGCGCTACCGAAATCCGGGTTATCCTGCATGATGACCGGGTGCTGAACGCGGTGCTTGTGGGCAGCGATCCGAAAACGGATATCGCCGTGCTGCGGGTAGAGGCCGATGGCCCTCTGCCTGCCGTGGCATGGGGTGATTCCGATGTGTTGAGGATTGGCGACTGGGTCATGGCCATCGGCAATCCCTTTGGTCTTGGCGGTTCGGTCACCGCCGGAATCGTTTCGCAGCGCGCCCGGGACATCAATGCCGGGCCCTATGACGACTTCATTCAGACCGACGCCTCGATCAACCGTGGCAATTCCGGCGGACCTCTGTTCGATATGGATGGCGAAGTGGTCGGCATCAACACGGCGATTTTCTCGCCGTCCGGTGGCTCCATCGGCATTGGGTTTGCCATCCCGTCGGTCATGGCCAGGAATGTAGCCGATCAGATCCTGGAGCATGGCTACGCCCGCCGCGGCTGGCTTGGCGTACGAATCCAGAATGTCAGTGACGAGATTGCCGAGAGCCTGGGGCTGGAATCGGCCAGGGGCGCTCTCATCGCGGCAGTCTCGGAGAATGGTCCGGCGGCGGATGCCGGGATCAAGGTCGGCGATGTTGTGCTGCAGTTTGATGGCAAGGACGTCGAGGAAATGCGCCGTCTGCCGCGCATAGTGGCCGAGACGGCAATAGGCCGCAGCGTACCGGTGAGAGTCTGGCGCAATGGCGCGGCGCAAACGGTCAATGTCACGGTTGGCGAACTGGACGAAGAGCGGGTGGTCAATGCGTCCGTTCGCCAGCCCCAGTCATCATCGGGCGACACCGGCCATGTGGATTCGCTCGGCCTGTCGCTTGGCGATCTGAGCAATGAAGCCCGCCGCCAGTACGGGGTCGGTGCCGAAGTCGCCGGCGTTCTGGTGGTTGACGTGGCACCGGGCTCGCCGGCGGCGGACAAGGGGCTGCGGCCGGGGGATGTGGTGGTTGAGGTGGGCCAGGCCGAGGTTCGTTCCGTCGGTGACGTCAACCAGCGTATCGAAGAGGCGCGACAGTCGGGCCGGCGCGCCGTGCTTCTGCTGGTGGACAGGGACGGCGACCTGCACTTTGTCGCCATTCGCCTGGCCAGCGGCTGAGGTCGCCGGCTCTGCGCGGCTGGCCCAGGCAATGGCGCGACAGCCCGACCCGGGCCGGGCGTTAACGTGATTCTCCGCCCCAAGGTTATGCCGCCGGGCATACCCGTTATCGTAGTGGCCGGGCCGACGGCCAGTGGCAAGTCCCATCTGGGTCTGCGACTGGCTGAAGCGCTGGACGGCGTGGTGATCAACGCGGACAGCGTCCAGGTCTACCGCGACCTGTCTGTGCTCAGCGCCCGGCCCGATGCCGCCACATGCGCCCACCTGCCCCATCGCCTCTATGGCTTTGCCGCTGGCGACCAGCCGATCTCCGCCGCAACCTGGCTGGCCCTGGCGCAGCATGAGATAAAGGCCGCCACCGCGGCGGGACGTGTGCCGATCATCGTCGGCGGCAGCGGCCTCTATCTGGAGGCTCTGCTGTCCGGGCTGAGCGACATTCCCGATATTCCGGCAGCGGTCAGGCGGGACGCATGCCGCCGGCTGGATACTATGGGCCGGGAAGCCTTCTGCGCCTGGCTGGCGGGCGTGGATCCGGCAAGCGCAAGGCGCCTGCCGCCAGGAGACAGCCACCGCTTGCTGCGCGCCGCCGAAGTATGGTTGGCGACCGGCCGCCCGCTGTCCGATTGGCAGGCTGCAGGTCGCCGGGTACCGGTTGCCGGCGGCCGGCTGCTCGCTCCGCTTGCCTTGCTCCTCAGTCCTGACCGGACGGCTCTTTATGACGCGATCGAGCGGCGCTTTGACGCCATGATCGCCGCCGGCGCGTGCGACGAGGTGCGGCGCCTGGTCGGGCTCGGTCTTGACCGCCGCCTGCCCGTCATGCGGGCGCTCGGCGTGCCGCAGCTTATGGCCCATGATCAGGGCGAGCTGACTCTGGCCGAAGCGGTTGATGAGGCCAAAACCCGGTCGCGGCGCTATGCCAAACGGCAGATGACCTGGTTCCGGAATCGGTATCCTGTTGCAGAGGAGATGGTGTTCACGCAACTTTCGGAAAGTTATTTCGACATAATCGTTTCGAAAGTTCGTAGATGGCTGTTGACCCACCACTCGCCAGAGACTAGTTTCTCGCTTCCTTCGGGCTAGGAAGGGCTCAATTCCGCCATTCTGGGCGAGTTTGTCGCGAGCACGAAACGGTATCAGGTTCGGGCCGCTCACGGCCGGTCGGCGCGGGACGGAGACAGCAGAATAATGGCAACACGGAAATCCACGCCGGCGGCGGCGCGCAAGCGGACGGCGCCACGGCCCGCGGACGCATCCCGGCCTCAATCATCCCCTCCCTCCACGGCCCGGACGGCCGCGCGCCCGTCCAGAGCGCAGGTGAGGCCCGGCTCCGACGCCGCTACCGCGCCGGTGACGATGCAGGGTGCGGAAATCGTCATACGCGCCCTGGTCGATCAGGGTGTGGATGTGATTTTCGGCTATCCGGGCGGCGCGGTGCTGCCGATCTATGATGCCCTGTTCAAGCAGAACCATCTGCGCCATATCCTGGTGCGTCACGAGCAGGCGGCGGTTCATGCCGCTGAGGGCTATGCGCGGGCGACCGGTCGGCCGGGCGCCGTTCTTGTGACGTCGGGTCCGGGCGCGACCAACGCCGTGACCGGGCTGACCGATGCCCTGATGGACTCGATCCCGCTTGTTTGCCTGACCGGCCAGGTGCCGACCCATCTGATCGGCAATGACGCTTTTCAGGAGGCGGACACCACCGGCATCACCCGGCCATGCACCAAGCACAACTATCTTGTGAAATCGCCCGACGATGTAGGTCGTGTGATTCACGAGGCCTTTTATGTGGCCACCCATGGCCGGCCAGGCCCCGTGGTGGTCGATCTGCCCAAGGATGTGCTGCAGAAGGACGGGCTGTATCAGGGACTGCAGGCGGTGGAGCACCGCAGCTACCGGCCGCAGACACAGGGCGATTCCGCCGCTATCGCCAAGGCCATTGACCTGATGGCCAAGGCCAAGCGTCCGCTGTTTTATACCGGCGGCGGGGTGATCAACGCCGGCCCCGCGGCCTCGGCGACGCTGACGCGACTGGTGCAGGCGACCGGTTTCCCCATCACCAACACTCTGATGGGCCTGGGCGCCATTCCGGCGGACGACCCGCATTTCATCGGCATGGTCGGCATGCACGGCACCTATGAAGCCAATCTGGCCATGCATGGCTGTGACGTCATGATCAATATCGGCGCCCGCTTTGATGACCGGGTGACCGGCAATCTCGCCTATTTCTCGCCGGGATCCACCAAGATTCACGTGGATATTGATCCATCGTCGGTCAACAAGAACGTCCAGGTGGATTTGCCGATCATCGGCGATGCAGGCCTGATTCTGGATGAGATGCTGGCGTTGTGGCTCAAGCGCAAGCCGCCCCGCGACATGAAGACGCTGAAGGCCTGGTGGAAGCAAATCGCCGGCTGGCAGGACCGCAAGTGCCTTGCCTACCGCCAGCCGAAGACCGGCGCGATCAAGCCGCAATTTGCCATCGACCGGCTGAATGCACTGACCGCGAAGATGGATCCCATCATCACGACCGAGGTGGGCCAGCATCAGATGTGGGCCGCCCAGTACATGGATTTTCAGAAGCCCAATCGCTGGCTGACCTCCGGCGGGCTCGGCACCATGGGCTATGGCCTGCCGGCGGCGATCGGCGCCCAGGTGGCGTGGCCCGACCGGCTTGTGGTGGATGTCGCCGGCGAGGCTTCAATCCTCATGAACATTCAGGAGCTGTCCACCGCCGTGCAGCACCGCCTGCCGGTCAAGGTTTTCATCATCAACAATGAGTATATGGGCATGGTTCGCCAGTGGCAGGAGCTTCTGCACGGCGGCCGTTACTCCGAAAGCTACTCTGCTGCGCTGCCGGACTTTGTCCGTCTGGCGGAGGCCTTCGGGGCGACGGGGTTGCGGGTCAGCGACCCGGCAAAGATGGATGGCACTATCCGGCAGATGATTGAAACGCCGGGTCCAGTGGTCGTGGACGTCTGCGTCGACAAAGCGGAAAACTGTTTTCCAATGATTCCGTCCGGCGCGGCGCACAATGAGATTCTGATGGGGCCTGATGATCAGGCGACGCGTCAGGTGTCCGAAGACGGCATGGTGCTTGTCTGAGCAAGGGCAGGCGGACGGCCACAGATTTACGGGCCCTAGAGGCCGGGGAGACAGGGCGTGGACGATGTCAGGCAACACACGATCTGTGTGCTGGTGGAGAACGAGCCCGGTGTTCTGGCGCGGGTCATCGGGCTGTTTTCCGGACGAGGCTACAATATCGACAGCCTGACCGTGGCCGAGGTGGACAGCGCCAACAGCCTGTCCCGCATTACGGTGGTGACCTCCGGTACGCCCATGGTCATCGAACAGATCAAGGCGCAGCTTGGTCGCCTGGTGCCGGTCTACAAGGTCCAGGATCTGACGCTCAGTGGCCCGCATGTGGGGCGGGAACTGGCCCTGGTGAAGGTCGCGGGCACCGGCAACAAGCGGGTTGAGGCCTTGCGGATCGCTGACATTTTCCGCGCCAGAGTGGTGGACAGCACTATCCGCTCCTTCGTTTTTGAGATGACGGGCGCGCCGGAGAAGCTGGATGCCTTCATCGCGCTGATGGCCCCGCTCGGACTGGTGGATGTGTCGCGCACCGGCGTCGTCGCCATTACCCGCGGGCCGGAGGGCCTGTAGGCCGCCACCGGTAGGGCGGCGGTTATTGCCGCCATCTGGCTTCTACGCGAAAAAGGCTCACTGATATGGGGCGCCCGACGGCGGTGGTGATCGCCGCGGAAAGCAAAGCAGGAAAGGACAGAGGCAGATGCGGGTCTACTATGATCGCGATGCGGACGTAAATCTGGTCAAGGGGCAGAAAGTGGCCATCATCGGCTATGGCAGCCAGGGCCACGCCCATGCCGCCAATCTGCGCGACAGCGGTGTGGCGGACGTCGCCGTCGCCCTGCGGCCGGAGTCGGCCAGCGTGGCCAAGGCAAAGTCTGCCGGCTTCACGGTCATGGACGCGGCTGAGGCGGCGCGCTGGGGCGATGTGGTGATGGTGCTGGCTCCGGACGAGGTGCAGGGCGACCTCTACCGCGAGCATCTGGCGCCGAACCTGAAAGAGGGTGCGGCTATAGCCTTCGCCCACGGCCTCAACATCCATTTCAATCTGATTGCGCCGCGGCCGGACCTCGACGTCATCATGATTGCGCCGAAGGGCCCCGGCCACACCGTGCGGGGCGAATATGAGAAAGGCGGCGGCGTACCCTGCCTGCTGGCGATCCATCAGGACGCCACGGGGCGGGCCAAGGAAATCGGCCTGTCCTATGCCTCGGCCATCGGCGGCGGACGGGCGGGCGTCATCGAAACCACCTTCCGCGAGGAATGCGAGACGGATCTGTTCGGCGAGCAGGTGGTGCTGTGCGGTGGTCTGACCTCTCTCATCACCGCCGCCTTCGAGACCTTGGTGGAGGCCGGCTATGCGCCGGAAATGGCCTATTTTGAGTGCCTGCACGAGGTCAAGCTGATCGTCGATCTGGTCTATGAGGGCGGCATCGCCAATATGCGCTACTCGGTCTCCAACACCGCGGAATATGGCGACTACACCCGTGGTCCGCGCATCATTACGGACTCCACCAGAGCCGAAATGCGTAAGATTCTCAAGGAGATACAGTCCGGCACCTTCACCCGTGACTGGATGCTTGAGAACAAGGTCAGCCAGACCAGCTTCAAGGCGATGCGGGCCAACGGCGCGGAGCACCCGATTGAAGAGGTGGGCGCCCGGCTACGCGGCATGATGCCGTGGCTTTCGTCCAACCGCCTGGTGGACAAGAGCCGCAACTAAGCGGCCTTGCCGCTGGCCTGATCAGCGGCCTCCGTCACGACAGCCCGGTCAGGCCGCGAAAAACATTGCGGACCCGGGCCGTAAGCCTCTAAACATAGCGTGTTAACCACGCTCCGGGCCCGCGATACACTGGTCGTTAACCATTCCGGAGCCAGATTGTCCAGGCCATCCCAGAGGGGTGGCGGGACGTAATACGCGAGGCAGATGCGTGACGGGGAAAGGCACCAGTCGAGGCACACAAGCGGGTCGTCAGTACGGCCGGCTGGTGGCTGCCTGCCTGATGATGCCCCGGACGCCTGCTCTGGTCCGCGGTTTCCCACGACTTCGACTTAGCCACCCCTGAACAGGTGGGCTGGGGCTCGCCTGATCGGGGGCGCGTGAGTCGAGGAAACACGGGAACCAAGCGGAGACCATGGCAATGACGATGCCGGACAAAGATAAACCCCAAAGCCGTGCGGGCGCCGATCACGTCCGCATTTTCGACACGACTCTGCGTGACGGTGAGCAGTCACCGGGTGCATCGATGAATCTGGAGGAGAAACTCCGGATCGCCGAACTGCTGGACGATATGGGCGTGGACATCATTGAGGCAGGCTTTCCGATCGCCTCCAATGGTGACTTTGAGGCGGTCAGCGAGATTGCCAAGCTTACCCACAACCACGGACGGTCTGTCATCGCCGCGCTGGCGCGGGCCAGCCGCAAGGACATTGATCGCGCATGGGATGCGCTCAGCCATGCGCGTCGCGGCCGCATTCACACCTTCATCTCCACCAGCCCGGTGCATATGAAGTACAAGCTGCGGATGGAACCGGAAAAGGTCTTTGCCGCCATAGGTGACAGCGTCGCCTATGCCCGTAACCTGTGTGATGACGTGGAATGGTCGGCGGAAGACGCAACGCGAACAGAGCACGACTTTCTTTGCCGCTGCGTCGAATCGGCCATCGCCCACGGTGCCACCACCATCAATATTCCCGATACGGTCGGCTATGCCGTGCCGGAAGAGTATGGCGCCCTGTTCCGTATGCTGATGGAACGGGTGCCCAATATTCACAAGGCGGTTCTTTCGGTTCACTGCCACAACGATCTGGGTCTGGCGGTGGCCAATTCCCTGGCCGGTGTACAGAACGGCGCGCGTCAGGTTGAGTGCACGGTCAATGGTCTGGGTGAGCGGGCCGGCAATGCCGCTATGGAAGAACTGGTCATGGCGCTGAAAACGCGCCAGGACGCCATGCCCTATTCCACGGGCGTCCGTACGGAGTTGATTACCCGGGCCTCGCACATGGTGTCCACCATTACCGGATTCTCCGTCCAGCCGAACAAGGCGATTGTCGGCGCCAACGCCTTTGCCCATGAATCGGGCATCCATCAGGACGGCATGCTGAAGAACGCCGAGACCTATGAGATCATGACTCCGGAATCGGTCGGCTTGACTGAATCGAAACTGGTCATGGGCAAGCACTCGGGTCGCCACGCCTTCCGCGAGAAGTTGAAGGAACTGGGCATGTCGCTCAAGGACGAAGAGGTTGAGGAGGCCTTCATCCGCTTCAAGGCGCTGGCCGACAGCAAGAAGGACGTCTATGACGAAGACCTTGTGGCGCTGGTGGACGATACTGTCGTCCGCGGCCATGATCGGATTCGCTTTGTCTCCCTGCAGGTGATGGCCGGGTCGAAGGGCCCGCAATCGGCTGATCTGGAAATAGAGATCGACGGTGACAGGCAATCGGCGACGGCGACGGGCAATGGCCCGGTTGATGCCATCTTCAATGCTATCAAGACGCTGGTTCCGCATACGGCGCGCTTGCAACTGTATCAAGTGCATGCGGTGACGGAAGGAACCGACGCCCAGGCGGTGGTCACCGTTCGCCTTGAGGAGTCGGGGAAGTCCGTCAACGGTCAGGGGTCGGACGCGGACACCATGGTCGCATCGGCGCGAGCCTATCTTCATGCCCTGAACAAGCTGGAAACGAAGCGTAGCAAAACGGCACCGGAGGCCCTCAGCGCGTGATGTGGGTCGTCGGCCGGACAATCGTCGCAATCGGAGAGACCGCTGAACGCACAGCCGTGCGTTCAGTGACTCCGTATTCGCCCAAAGGAGTCAGGCTATAGGTATGTTCTCAAATATTCTGGGCATGATGTCGGCCGACATGGCGATTGATCTCGGCACGGCGAACACGCTGGTCTATGTCAAAGGCCGCGGTATTGTCCTCAATGAACCGTCAGTTGTCGCCATCGCCGAGATTCGCGGCAAGAAGCAGGTACTGGCCGTCGGGGACGAGGCGAAGATGATGCTCGGCCGAACACCCGGCAACATTCAGGCCATTCGCCCGCTGCGCGATGGCGTCATTGCGGACTTTGAAATCGCTGAGGAAATGATCAAGCACTTTATCCGCAAGGTGCACAACCGGCGCAGCTTCGCCAGCCCGCAGATTATCGTCTGCGTTCCCTCAGGCTCCACAGCGGTGGAGCGGCGCGCCATTCAGGAGAGCGCCGAAAGCGCCGGTGCGCGTCGGGTTTTTCTGATCGAGGAGCCGATGGCCGCTGCGATTGGCGCTGGCCTTCCGGTGACGGAGCCGACCGGCTCGATGGTTGTGGACGTTGGTGGCGGCACGACCGAGGTTGCCGTTCTGTCCCTGGGCGGCATCGTCTATTCCCGTTCGGTCCGGGTCGGCGGCGATATGATGGACGAAGCCATTATCGGCTACATCCGTCGCAACCATAACCTTCTGGTGGGTGAAGGCAGCGCGGAGCGGATCAAGAAGGAAATCGGTTCGGCCTGCGTACCGGAAAGTGGCGAAGGCCGAACAATGGAAATCAAGGGGCGCGACCTGATGAATGGCGTCCCGCGCGAAATTGTCATCAGCGAGCGGCAGATCGCTGAAAGCCTGGCGGAACCGGTCAGTGCCATTGTCGAGGCTGTTCGTGTGGCGCTGGAACATACGGCGCCGGAACTGGCCGCCGACATTGTCGACAAGGGAATCGTTCTGACTGGTGGCGGCGGTCTGTTGCGTAATCTGGACCTGGTTCTGCGTCACGCCACGGGTTTGCCGGTCTCCATCGCCGACGATCCGCTGAGTTGCGTGGCCCTGGGTACCGGCCGGGCGTTGGAGGAAATGCGAACTCTGCGCAATCTGCTGGTCAGCGCTTACTAGGCGAGGCCTGGCCGCGATCCGGGGCAGGTCAGGTCCTGCAGGGGAGCAGTTAGAAAAAAGGGCAGGACGTGGCACGACGCCCAACCAATTCCGCCAGTCTGGCGCCTTCCTCCAAGGAGTTTCTGCACCGGCTGAGTGTCGGCCTGCTGGTTCTGTCGGCGGTCGCTCTCATGCTGCTCGGCAAGGCTGATGCCGTGATTGTGGAGCGGCTGCGCCTGACGGTTTCGGATGTTTTTTCGCCAGTTTTGTCAGGCTTGTCGCGCCCGGTGCAGTCGGTCAGCTCGGCAGTCCAGGATGCGGGTTCATATTTTTCTCTGCATATGGACAATGCCCGGCTGCGTGAAGAGAACGCCCGCCTCAGGGACTGGTTTGCCGTCGCGCGCCAGTTGGAGGCAGAGAACACCAATCTGCGCTCGCTGTTGAATACGCCTCAGGTGACGGCATATGAGGGCGTTGCCGCCCGTGTCATCGCCGACTCCGCGGGTGAGTTTGCCCGCAGCGCGCTTCTGGAGGCAGGGGCAAGTCACGGAGTGCAACGGGGCCAGGCCGTGATCAATGATGAGGGCCTGGTGGGCCGGATCACCGAAGCGGGCCGTCGCAGTGCGCGGGTCCTGTTTATTACCGATCTCAATTCCAGGGTCCCGGTGTTGAACGAGCGAACGCGGGAACGGGCCATTCTGATCGGGGATAATTCCGCGCTGGCCAATTTGCGGTACATCTCAGAGGAAGCCGACGTTGTGGCGGGCGACCGCATTGTTACCTCCGGGGACGGCGGGGTTTTTCCAGCCGGGCTGGATGTGGGTGACGTGGTTGTCGGGGCCTCCGGTGACGTTGGCGTACGCCCTTATGTTCGTTGGTCCCGGCTGGAATTCGTCCGTGTCCTCGGGCTCCAGCCTCGGGGTATCGTCACTCTGGAGGCGCCCGCCCCTGTGTCGGGTGGTGCGGCCCAGCCCGCCGCCGGCACCGACGCGTCGACCACCGCCACAGTCGGGGCAGACCCGGCAGATCGCGGGACAGATCCATGATGCCGGCGGTACAGACGGCGGAGCGTTGGTCGCGTCAGGCAACGCCGATGGCGACGATTTTGTTCATGATCATCCTTGCTGCGCTGCCGGTACCGGTTCTTTGGTGGTCGGCGCTGGCACCGGGCCTGGTTTTGGTGCTCGTCTTCTACTGGGCAGTGTACAGGCCGGAACTGATCCCGTTCGGTGTCCTGTTTCTGACGGGCATTGTACAGGATTCCCTGTCCGGCGCAGCGATGGGCGTTAGCTCTATCGTCCTGATGCTGGTGAAGTATCTTGTGGTCAGTCAGCGTCGCTACCTGGTCGGTAAGGCGTTCTCTCAGCTCTGGGCCGGATTCGCGTTGGTGGTTCTAGCGGCAAAAGTGACCGGATGGTCTCTGGCGTCGCTGGTCCGCGGCGACTTCCTCGACCCGACCATGACCTTTGCCCAGGCGGGAATTGTCATCGCGCTGTTCCCGGTCGCTACCTGGCTTCTCATGCGAATTCACCGTGTGTCGCTGCCAGCGGTGCCGCCATGAGTAACCGGCGTGATGCGGACCAGCGACGGATGTTCACCCGGCGCGCTCTTTTTCTGGCGGGCGGCCAGGCGGCTCTGGTCAGCGCTCTCGTTGGCCGGATGTACTACCTGCAGGTTGTCGAGTCGGACCGCTACGTGACTTTGGCCGAAGACAACCGCATCAATCTGCGGCTGCTGGCACCGTTGCGTGGCCGATTGCTTGATAGCAATGGAATGGAACTGGCGGGAAACCGGACCAACTATCGCGTGGTCCTGATCGCCGAGCAGGCGAGGGACGTCGCCGGCGTCCTTGACCGGCTGGCGCAGGTTGTCGATCTGTCGGCGGCGGACAGACAACGAATTCTGCGTGAGGTCGGCCGCCGACGGTCTTTCGTACCGGTCACCGTGCGCGAGAACCTGGATTGGGAGACCGTAACCCGTATCGAGGTCAATGCGCCGGACCTGCCGGGGGTCCAGATAGAGGCCGGGCAATCGCGCCACTACCCGCTTGGCCCGGTTTTTGCCCATGCACTGGGCTATGTGGGGGCTGTATCCGAAGCGGAACTCACCGGTGACCCGCTTCTTGAGCTGCCGGGGTTTCGTGTTGGAAAGTCCGGAATAGAGCGTCAGTACGACGGCGATCTCAGGGGCTCCGGCGGGACCAGTCAGGTGGAGGTCAATGCCGTTGGCCGGGTCATCCGCGAACTGGAGCGCGACGAGGGTGTGGCTGGCGAGAACATAGCCCTCACCCTGGATTCCGAGCTCCAGTCGTTTGCCATGCGCCGCCTGTCAGAAAATGTCAGCGGTGGCGCGGTGGTTGCCGATGTGAATACCGGTGGCATTCTGGCACTCGCATCCTGGCCGAGCTTCGACCCCAACCTGTTTGTCAGCGGTATCGATGTGGCCACCTGGCGCACCCTGTCAACGGACACACTGGGCCCGTTGACGAACAAGGCCATTTCCGGCGCCTATGCGCCGGGCTCGACGTTCAAGATGATTGTCGCCCTGGCCGCCCTGGACGCTGGTGTCATCAGTCCGGATACCTCGTTCTACTGTAATGGAAAGCTGCCTCTGGGCGACAAGACGTTCTTTTGCTGGAAACGGCATGGTCATGGAACGGTCAATCTCAGTAAGTCTCTCTCGGAGTCTTGTGACGTCTACTATTATGAGGTGGCCCGCAAGGTCGGGATTGATCGCATAGTGGCCATGGCGCGTCGCCTTGGGTTGGGTAATCGCCTGGGCATTGATCTGCCCGGCGAGCAGCCCGGGTTGATCCCCTCCAAAAGCTGGAAACTGGCTAATCTGGGAGAGGCCTGGCAGCTTGGCGAAACGCTGATCTCCGGCATTGGCCAGGGTTTCATCACGGCGACGCCACTACAACTCGCCATGATGACTGCCGCCATCGCCAATGGGGGGCGGATCGTCCGACCCACTCTACGCCGCGGCCTGGCCGATTCCGCCCCAACCGAGGCCATTGGGCTGGACCCGCGACACCTGGCCCTGGTGCAGGAGGGTATGTACGCCGTTAGCAATACGCCCCGCGGCACTGCTTACGGTTCGCGTATTTCTGAGCCGGCCATGACGATGGCTGGCAAGACCGGTACATCGCAGGTCCGGCGCATTTCCAGGGCCGAACGTGATACGCGTGTGCTGACGAACGACGAGCTCGAATGGCGACAGCGCGATCATGCGCTTTTTGTTGGCTATGCTCCCGCCCAGGCGCCACGCTACGCGGTGTCCGTTGTTGTCGAGCATGGCGGCAGCGGGTCGGCCACCGCCGCACCGATCGCACGCGATCTGCTGCGTATGGCCATGACGCGGGAGGCCGTGGCCGAGGCAGTCCCTGACAGCGGCACGGGCAGGCAGGCTGGCTGATGAGCGCCTCCAGTCTTGAAACGCGGTCACTCAGCCTGCTGCGCAAGCTGATGCTGATAAGCTGGCCGGCCGTTCTCGTCCTGGCTCTTGTCGCGGCGGTTGGCGCCGTGATGCTGTACTCGGCGGCCAATGGGCATATCGATCCCTGGGCAAGCCGGCAACTGGTCCGGTTTGCCGTGGCGTTGGTGTTTCTGGTTGCCGTTGCCGTCATTGACCCGCGCCTGTGGTTTCGCCATGCCTATCTGGTGTATGGCGGCGCGCTCCTCCTCCTGGTTGCGGTAGAGGTGATGGGTGATATCGGTCTTGGTGCTCAGCGCTGGCTCGATATCGGGGTGATTCGCCTGCAGCCGTCCGAGATCATGAAAATCGCCCTGGTCCTGGCCCTGGCCCGATACTTCCATGGCGTCGAATCAGAAGATATCGGTGATCTCAAACGCCTTCTGGTGCCGGCGGTCATGATACTGGCGCCGGCCGCCCTGGTTTTGCGTCAGCCGGATCTAGGAACGGCCATGATTCTGGGCGCTGTCGGCGCTGTCATGTTTTATCTGGCCGGTGTCCGACTTTGGAAGTTCATGGTCGTTGGCGGAGCCGGCCTGGCTATGATTCCGCTGGCATGGCAATTCCTCCGCGACTATCAGAAAGCGCGCATCCTGACTTTTCTGGACCCGGAGCGGGATCCGCTGGGCGCCGGCTATCATATTCTACAGTCAAAGATCGCGTTGGGTTCCGGTGGCACGTTCGGCAAGGGCTTCCTGCAGGGCTCGCAGAGCCACCTTAACTTCCTGCCGGAGAAGCAGACGGATTTCATCTTCACCATGCTGGCCGAAGAGTGGGGCCTTGTTGGCGGTCTCGCCCTGCTGTTCCTCTATATCCTGGTCATTGGCTGGGGTGTGACGGTGGCGCTGCGCAGCCGCAATCAGTTTGGCCGGCTGCTCAGCCTCGGCGTTGTGACCACTTTCTTCCTGTATGTGTTTATCAACATCGCCATGGTCATGGGGTTGCTGCCAATTGTCGGGGTTCCCCTGCCGTTGGTCAGCTATGGCGGCACCTCGATGCTGACTTTGATGGTAGGCATGGGCCTGGTGATGGGCGTGGCGGTTCATCGTGACCAGCCGCTGACCCGCTACGGACCCGACTGAGTCCGCCCCCAGCCTGTCTCGACACCTGGCGGTAGTTTTGTTATGACCGCCTCCCGCGAAGGCGGGCGCATAGCTCAGTTGGTAGAGCAGCTGACTCTTAATCAGCGGGTCCAAGGTTCGAGTCCTTGTGCGCCCACCATTCGTTGCCCCACCATTCGTCGCCGAAGGGCTGGACGCGGCAGGCCGGCCGATCCTTACTGCAGGGCAAACCAGCCTGTTCCGGCGAGGGCGCATCCAGCCAGTGTTGCGAACACCGGAATCCTGAACCTGATGATCGCCACAACGGCGGTGATCGTCAGTATGGCAGCCGGCACATGGAGGCTGGCCCACACGGGCACATCAACGGTCATACCGGGTGCGTGCCATGTTCTGACGTCAAGAAACAGGCTGTGCAGCGCGAACCAGAGAGCCAGATTGACGATGACGCCGACGACCGCGGCCGTAATGGCGGACGTCGCGCCGGCGAGCGCCCGGTTCGCCCGCAAGGCCTCGATGAACGGCGCCCCCAGGAATATCCAGAGAAAGCAGGGGACAAAGGTCACCCACGTGGTCAGCACGGCAGCCCCTGTCGCAGCCAGCAGCGGGTGCAGCCCGCCGGAGTCGCGATAGGCGCCGATAAACCCGACAAACTGCACAACCTGGATCAGGGGCCCTGGTGTTGTTTCAGCCATGCCCAGCCCATCGAGCATTTCACCGGGTGCGAGCCAGCCATAGTTCTGAACCGCCTCCTGCGCTACATAGGCGAGAACAGCGTAGGCACCGCCAAAGGTCACCACCGCCATCTTGCTGAAGAACAGCGCAATCCGGCTGAACACGTCCTCCCCGCCAAAGGCCAGAACAAGCACTATTGTCGGCGTCAGCCACAGCACCAGAAACACTGCTGAGATGGTGAGCGACCAGCGAAGGCTCGGCTGCGCGTGGGCGGGGATGGCGGCGCCCAGGACAGACTCATAATCTGACAGCCCGCCACCCGCCCCGTCGCCATGTCCGCCGCCGGTGCGAAACAGGTGCGAGTTGGCGCGCCCGCCGACAAAGCCGATCAGACCGGCTGCCGCGATGACCGCGGGAAACGGCACGTCGAAAACGAACAGCGCGAGGAAGGCGGCAACAGCTATGGCGACCATCGCTCCGTTGCGGACGGCGCGCCGGCCGATGCGCAGGACCGCATGCAGCACGATTGCCAGCACCGCGGCGTTCAGGCCGAAGAACAGGCCCGATACCAGATCAACGCTGCCGAACAGCACATAGACGTAGCTCAGCGCGAGTATGGACAGGAAACCGGGGAGCACGAACAGACTTCCGGCGACCAACCCGCCCCGGGTGCGGTGAAGCAGCCAGCCCAGATAGATGGTCAGTTGCTGCGCCTCCGGCCCGGGCAGGAGCATGCAATAGTTGAGAGCATTGAGAAATCGATTCTCGCCGACCCACTGTTTCTCTTCGACGATGATCCTGTGCATGACGGAAATCTGTCCGGCCGGCCCGCCGAAGCTGAGGGCCGCGACCCGCAGCCAGACCATCACCGCGTCCTTGAATGGTATGCTGTGACCTTCCTGGGGAGCCGTCCGGCCGGGTTGCGCACCTGTGGTCATACCTGCCCGCCAAAGCGCTGCGGTAGCCAGTCGCGGGGTTCGACTGCCGCTTGCCCGGCGACGGAGATCTGGTCACCGACGCTGTGCGGATATCCGCAATTGGTGCCCATGGACTACGGGCCCGCTTGCTCATCGGTGAAGCGGTCCACCTTGCGCAAGGACGGGAATAGCTGCGCCCACAGGCCGGTTACGGCCAGTGTGCCGACCGCACCGAAAACCACGGCGGCGACCGGTCCGATATACTCGCCCATGAAGCCGGCCCGGGCGTCACCCATCTCGTTCGACGCGCCGATGAACACAGAGTTGACTGTACTGACCCGGCCACGCAGAGCGTCCGGCGTGTGCAACTGCACCAGGCTGGCACGGATGAACATGCTGATCATGTCGGCGCCGCCAGCGACCACCAGGGCGGCGACTGACAACCAGATAGCGGTGGACAGGCCAAAGGTCAGCAAAGCCACGCCGAAAATGGCGACGGCGATGAACATGTGGCGACCGACATGCCGGCGCACTGGCCAGCGGGTAAGACCAAAGGCAACAATCAGCGCGCCGACAGCCGGCGCGGCCCGCAGCATACCGAGGCCGATGGGGCCGCTGTCCAGGATGTCGTCCGCATAGACCGGCATCAGGGCGATGACCCCACCGAGCAGGACGGCAAACAGGTCCATGGAAATCGCACCCAGAATGACAGAGCGCCTGAAAATAAACCGGAATCCAGCCAGCAGGGATTGCCAGCCGATCTGCTCGCGCTCGGTGCTTGTACGCCGTACCCGCATGGCAACCGTCAGGCCGGTAGCAATCACCAGAAGGACGACGGATACGCCATAGGACATCGAAAAGCCCACCACCAGCAGGAGGCCGCCGATGGCCGGGCCGATGATCGAAGCGATCTCCGACACGGTCGAGTTCCAGGCCACAGCATTGGGGAACACGGCCGGCGGTACGATGTTTGGCAGAATTGCCTGGCCGGTGGGCATGGCGAAGCCGCGGGCCGCGCCAAGAAGAGCCAGGACGATGAACAGCGACCAGTATTCCTGCGGCCCGATTCCGGCCAGCGCGATGAACGCGCCGCCGCATATCAACTCAACGCCATAGGCGGCAATCAGAATGCGGCGGCGGTCGAACCGGTCGGCGACCGTGCCAATAACAAAGATCAGCAGCAGGGCAGGAAGAAACAAGGCAACGCCGACCAGCCCCAGAATGAGTTCACGATCAGTCAGTTTCCATAACTGCCAGAAAATGGCGGTAATCTGCATCTGGACGGCCATGCCGGAAAAGAAACGCGCGCCCAGGAACAGCGTAAAATCGCGATAGCGAAACGCCGCGTATCCTGAAGTTCCGCCGTCGGGGCTGTCAGTCATGGCCATGGTCATGTCTTGAGGAAGGGAACGGTGTGACGATCCGTTTCGTGCCGGCACACCGGTTGCTCTTTACCGGTGCCACGGCTCGGGCGATAGGTCCGGCACGGCAGAGCGCCATATAATCCAGCCGGATGCCCCTTCGGAAAGAGGGCGGAATCGGGCAGAATGGGCCTGTCCCGCCTGAATCCACCAGGCACTGATATGGAAGGGAGTCGCAGATGGCATCGGAATCTCTGCATGCACCGCGCGAGAGGCTGAGCAAGAAAACACTGGCCATGCATCAGGCTATCGCATCGTTGATGGAAGAGCTGGAGGCGACGGACTGGTATCGCCAGCGGGCAGATGATTGCGAGGATGCATCTCTGAAAGCCATTCTTCTGCACAACATGCGGGAAGAGATTGAGCACGCCGCCATGGTTCTGGCGTGGCTGCGTCGCAACAGCAGTGATTTCGACAAGGAGCTGAGAGAGTATCTCTTTACCGACGGTGATCTGGCGAAGCTGGAGGGAGAAGCAACCGGGAAGGCATAGGTGGCGAAGTTCGCTGAACCGCCGCAGACGCCTTCTGCGGGATGGAGCGCAGAGCGTTTCCGGGCGGTATTCGGTCGCGCTGTATTGCGGCCCTGGCTTGACGGCGCGGCACTGTCACTGCTGTCGCGCTGGTATTTTCCTCTGTCCCGCGCGTGGGCAGCGGGACTGGAATCAACCGACGCGGACGATGTCTTTTTTGCCGCAACCGGCGCGTCGAAAAACCTCGCAAGCGCGGCGGACTGGGCCATCACCCGCAGTCATCGCCGTGCCGCCACTCTTGCGGCGGCGACGCGACGGTGGGACGCGGCAGCCTTCGGTCCGACGCCTTCCGAAGAGGCCCTGGCTCTGGCTCAGGCGTCGTGGCAAAGGGCCGCTCTTTCTCACATGGCGAGCCGCGTCGGGTATGCGCCTCTGAACCTGCCGCGCCGGCTGACGCCGGTACGGTTCTCCATATCCACGCCCGACGATGTGGCGGCCCGTCATGGTCATCGCCTGGCGGGACCGGCGGCTGCCTGGCCGCAGCCTTCGATGCCGGCGGTCGCCATGTCACCGGCAATCACCAATGGTGACGGGTTCCGTGTCCGCTGGCTGCGCTTTCGCTCACCGGTCCTCGGTGATGACGTGACGGCACGTGTTGATGAGCCGGTGGCGGACGACGGGCCGGTCGGCACTTTGGTCATGCTCCATGGGGTCTCCATGGAGACGGAGCATTGGGGTGACGGCACCCACCCCCTGGCTGGCCTGGGCGGGCGGACCGGATTGCGTATTATCCGCCCCGAGGGCCCCTGGCACGGGCGGCGGCGACGTCCCGGCTGGTATGGCGGCGAGCCCACTTTGGCTGGCGGCCCGGCCGGCCTGATCGATACGTTTGAGGCCTGGGTTCAGGAGGTCGGTGGCCTGATCGCCTGGGCCCGCCGGACGTGCGGCGGACCGGTCGGTGTGTTCGGCGTCAGTCTGGGCTCACTGACCGCGCAGCTCCTTGCCTCTGCAGCGGCCGGTTGGGCGGCCGAATACCGGCCGGATGGGCTTCTGCTGGTGGCGACCAGCGGCGCTATTGATGAACTCAGTGACACGAGCAGTCTGGCCGGCGCCCTTGGACTCAGCGAAGCCCTGCGTGCCGCCGGATGGACAGCCGCAGCGCAGACACGATGGCTTTCCCTGGCCGCGCCCGCCCTGGACTCTCCCCTCGATCCGGCCCGCATCGTTATGCTGCTGGGCCGGGCTGATGATCTGACGCCCTACGATGGCGGCCGCGCCCTGGCTTCTGCCTGGCAGGTGCCGCCGGAAAACCTGTTCGAGAGGCCGCAGGGACATTTCACGGTCAGCGTCGGCCTGGCAACCAATCCGGAGCCACTGCAGCGGCTGGTGTCCATCCTGTCACGCTAGCCCGTCTGTGGACTGGTCATTGGCCGGTCAACGGACCATATTCCGCCCATGACCGATACGTCACAGAACTGGATTCCGACCGGCCTGCGCCCTGGCGCGCGGGTGGTGGCGGCCATGAGCGGCGGCGTCGATTCGGCCGTCACCGCGGCTTTGCTGAAACAGGCAGGCTTCGACGTAATCGGCATCACCTTGCAGCTCTATGACCATGGCGCGGCGCGCGGCCGCACCGGCGCTTGCTGCGCCGGCGAGGATATTCACGATGCACGGCGGGTGGCGGACCAGTTGGCTATTCCGCACTATGTGCTGGACTATGAGGGCCGCTTTCGCCAGGCGGTGGTCGATGATTTTGCCGACAGCTATGTTCGTGGCGAGACGCCGGTTCCCTGTGTCCGGTGCAACCAGCGGGTCAAGTTCGACGATCTCCTGCGGATGACAGAATCGCTTGGTGCGGAAGCCATGGCGACCGGGCATTATGTACGGCGTGTGGACGGCGCGTCCGGGCCAGAGTTGCACACTGCTTTCGACCAGGACCGCGATCAGAGCTATTTCCTGTTCCT
Source organism: Alphaproteobacteria bacterium (assembly GCA_040218575.1). Lineage (NCBI taxonomy): Bacteria > Pseudomonadati > Pseudomonadota > Alphaproteobacteria > Alphaproteobacteria bacterium. The sequence goes on from JAVJRE010000003.1 coordinate 422,539, forward strand.
GACGACCCAGGCGCAGATGTCGCGTCTGGTCTTCCCCCTCGGTGACCGCACGAAGGGCGACGTACGCAAGCTCGCATCGGAGCTGGGCCTGCCGGTCAGTGCCAAGCCTGACAGCCAGGACATCTGTTTCGTGCCTGATGGCAACTATGCCCGGATCGTCGAGAAATTGCGTCCGCAGGCGCGTCTGCCCGGTGACATCGTTCATGTGGATGGCCGGATCATGGGTCGCCACGATGGGGTGCTTCGCTTTACGGTCGGGCAGCGACGGGGCCTCGGCGTCGGTGGACGAAGCGGCGAGGGCGATGTCGACCCGTTGTATGTGATTCGTGTGGAGCCCGACCAGCGTCGCGTCGTGGTCGGCCCGCGTCAGGCGCTGGCGGTGACTGCCTTCCGGTTGGCCGAGGTCAACTGGCTGAAGGACGATGCGCCGGACACCGGGCCTGGCCCGGCCAGGCCGGTGGCGGTGCGGATTCGCAGCAGCGGGCAAAGGCTTGCGGCCACAGTGACGGTAGAACCCGGCCGCCAGGACGGCGCCTGCGTAGTCCTGGAGAAACCGGAACTGGGCGTGGCGCCGGGCCAGGCGTGCGTCGTCTATCAAGGTGACCGGGTGCTGGGCGGCGGCTGGATTCGCCGTGACGGGCTGCAGTCAGGGTGGGCGCCGGACCACAGCGAACGGGTGCCGGCGGCGGTGAGCGCCTGACGCCATGACCGCACGGCAGCGTTCTTGACAGGCGGCGTCAGGCGGCCATAGTGACGGCCCTCGGGCCCGGTCCGATCCGGTGGCGGAGTAGCTCAGCTGGTTAGAGCAGCGGAATCATAATCCGCGTGTCGGGGGTTCAAGTCCCTCCTCCGCTACCATGACTTTCTTGCGCATGGTCCGGCGCAGCCGGGACGCGCGCCTTTGGCGGAGGGTCCCTTGGCACAAACAGACTATCCTTCACGCCTGGCGGCACCGCTGCCTCCGTCGGTCATCGCTGCCTATGAGAGCGATGGCGCCACGGTCGTGCGCGGCGTTGTGCCTCCTGTATGGATCGAGCGCATGCGGCAAGCCATAGACCGCGTTCTGGCAAAGCCGGGCAGGGCGGCGGTGGAATACACGCCGAAGGACCGGCCCGGCCGTTACTACGGTGACTTTTTTGTCTGGCAGCGCGACCCGGACTTCCGTGCCTTCATGGCCGATTCGCCACTGCCACACCTGGCGGCGGAAATCATGGGCAGCCGCGAGGTGCGTTTCTTCTACGACCAGTTGTTGGTGAAGGAACCCAACACGGCAGAGGCCACGCCATGGCATCAGGACCTGCCCTACTGGCCTCTGCGGGGCAGTCAGATCCTGTCGCTGTGGGTGCCGTTTGACCGCGCTACCCTGGAAACCGGCGTGGTGGTCTATGTGAAGGGGTCGCATCGTTGGGGCAAGATGTTTGCCCCGGCGGCCTTTGGCAAGGACTCAGGGTTTGCCGACGTGTTCAGGAAGATGAACATGGAACCGGTCCCCGACATAGAGGCGGAGCGGGACCAGTATGACATTCTGACCTGGGAGGTGGAGCCGGGCGACCTTATCGTCCACCACCCTCTGGCGCTGCACTATGCCTCGGGCAATGCGTCTCCGACGGCGCGTCGCCGTGGTCTGGCGCTGCGCTATGTGGGTGACGACGCGCGCTGGGATGACCGTCCCGGCACTTTCCTGCAGCACCCGCGTATGCAGGCGCTTCTACCGGATCTGAAGCAGACTGCCGGGCGGCCTCTGGCAGGTGACTTCTTCCCACGAGTCTGGCCCCGCGACTGAGCTGTCGCTGGCCGAGCGGCGGAGCTAGTCCCCGTCGTCGGGCGGCTCCACGTCCGGCCCTTCACCGGCAGCGATGGCTTCTTTGCGCTTCGCCACATAGGCCTCCATCGCTTCCGCCCGGGCCGGGTCCATGGTCGGGGCTTCATAGGTGTGCAGCAGCGATTTCCAGATACCGTTGGCCCGTTTCAAGGCATCCTGGCTGCCCGCTTCGGCCCATGCCTCATAGTTGCGCCAGTCAGACAGCAGCGGCTCATAGAACGCCGTCTCATAGCGTTCCAGGGTGTGCGAAACGCCAAAGAAGTGACCGCCTGGACCAACCTCGGCAATGGCTTCCACGGCCAGCGAGGCATCATCGGTGGCGATGGGCTCAAAGTAGCGTGAGACGATCTGCAACATCTCTGCATCGACGATCAGCTTTTCGAACCCGGCATTAAGGCCTGATTCGAGCCAGCCCGCAGCATGAAAGACGAAGTTGACGCCGCCCATGATCGTGCCCCACAGCGACATGGCGCTTTCATAAGTGGATTGGATATCGGTTGACTGGGATGCCGTGGTGTTGGAGGCGCGGAAGGGCAGGCCGTAGCGCCGGGCAAGCTGGCCTGACGCGTGCATGGTGCGCATATATTCCGGAGTCCCGAAGGCCGGGGCGCCCGAACGCATGTCTACATTGGTCGTGAACGCGCCGTAGGCGACCGGTGCGCCGGCGCGCACCACCTGGGCCAGGGTGATACCGGCCAGGGCTTCGGCGTTCTGCTGCACAAGGGCGCCGGCCAGCGTCACCGGGCTCATGGCGCCGGACAGGGTGAAGGGGGTGATCGCCGCCAACTGACCGGCCTTGGCATAGGCCGTGATGCCGGCAGCCATGGGAACGTCAATCATCAGCGGCGAGTTGGTATTGATGCCGGTCATGACGACGGTTTCGCCGTTCAGATGCTCAGCGGTTGTTCCGTTGGCAATCGCGGCGAGGGCGATACCGTCACGGGCCCGGTGGGTACCGGCGGCACTCAGGAACACCGACTTGTCGGTGGTGGTGTAGAGAAGCTGGGCTGTATCCAGGTAACGGCTCTCGGTCGGCAGGTCGAGAGGTTCGAGCGCAGGTACAAGCTGATGCACGATGTTGAGCGAGTGGGCGATCTTGAGAAAATCGCCCAGAGCCTTGAAGCTGCCTTTCTGTCGTCCCCCGTCGAGAGTGGAGAAGTAGGGCGGCCCGCCAACATTTGAAAAGGCGGTATGCTGACCGCCGATACGCAGGCTGCGATCACGGTTGCGCGCCTGGATGGTCACCTCCGACGGTGCTTTGGCAACTTGCTCCTCGATCATTACGGGATCGAACCGGACCCGCTGATTGGACTCGTCGACGCGGGCGCCGGCGGCCTTGAGACGCCGGCGGCTCGGCTCATGCATGACCCAGATACCAGTTTCCGCCAGAACCCGTAGCGAAGCCCGGTGGATGGTTTCGATCTGGTCAGCGGACAGGACTTCTACCGGTCGGTATGGATTGACCGGCTGACGCCAGGGAAGCTGGCGCAGCTCAGTGGGCTCTGAGCCGCCCTGGCGGCGGGCGCGGCGTGACGTTGTGCGGGTCATGGCGGTAGGCACCTGTTGTGAAAGGCGTGGGCCGGTTCTCGCCCGGCGCCCGCCCCGGTGCAAGGGTGGATGACTCGACGGCCGGACCGTGGGACCCTGAGTAAGTCAATCGCCCCGCTAAAGGGAAGAACACTATGGATATTTCAGCCAAACCACAGTCAGTCGGTCTCGACAGCGGACAGTTGGACAAACTGGGCCGCAGCCTGCGCGCTTATGTGGATGATGGCCGGTTGTCGGGTGTGCTTTCCCTGGTTCATCGCCGGGGCGAGACCGTGTGGCGGGATATTTATGGCCAGGCCGACCGGGAGCGCGGCCGTGCCATGGCCGAGGATACGGTGTTCCGCATTTATTCCATGACCAAGCCCATAGTCTCAGTCGCGCTGATGATGCTCTTCGAAGAGGGCAAGGTCCTGCTGGATGATCCGGTGGAGCGCTGGCTTCCGGAACTGGCCGACCGGCGTGTCCTTATCGGCGGTGAGACCGGCGAGGCCAGCGAATCTGCACGACGCTCCATCACGGTACGTGACCTGCTGGCCCACACGTCCGGTCTGACCTATGGCTATTTCGATGACAGCGCGGTCGGCGCCCTCTATCGCAAGGCGGAACCCCTGCCGCAGAACGGGTCGGGCACTCTGGCCGACATGATGACCCGGCTTTCCGGCCTGCCGCTGGCCTGCCACCCTGGCGAAAAATGGATCTATAGCCTGTCCACCGATGTAGTGGGCCGCCTTGTTGAAGTGTTGTCGGGCAGTGATCTCCGCACTTTCCTGAAGGAACGCATTCTCACGCCTCTCGGCATGGCGGAAACGGATTTCTGGGCCGACGGCCGCGCCGACCGGCTGGCGGCCAATTACACGCCGGATCGCGATAAGGGACTGCGGCTGTTGGATGACCCGGCGGAAAGCCGGTTCGCCCGCCCGGTGACGTTCTTTTCCGGCGGTGGTGGACTGACATCGACGGCCGGCGACTATTTGCGGTTCTGCCGCATGCTGGCCGGCGGCGGCAGCCTGGAGGGCGTGCGTATTCTCGGGCCACGAACGATCGATCTGATGACCAGCAACCATTTGCCCGGCGTTATCGCCGATATGAGCACCGGCGGCTTTGCTGACGCCTACACCGGGACCGGCTTCGGGCTTGGCTTTGCGGTGGTTCTGGACCCGGCGGCACAGCAGGTATCCACCAGTATCGGTGAGTATTCGTGGGGAGGGGCGGCGACCACCATTTTCTGGGTTGACCCGCAGGAAGACCTGATCGCCATGTTCTTTACACAGCTCATGCCGAACTCGTCCTACCCCATCCGCGATCAGATGCGGGCCATCATCTACAGTGCCATTACAGACTAGGGCAGCGGCCGCCTGGCGCTAGTCGCTGCAGGCACGGCCGAAGGCGGCCAGGCCTTCCTCCAGATAGTCCGCCAGCAGCGGCATGCCCAGAAGATAGGTGGCTGTGTGGTCGTTGTGCCGGTCGCGCGCCAGGGTCAAGGCCTCGGCCCACTCACTGCGCTCAAAGTCGCCTCGTCCCAGCCAGGCCAGGCCGACAAGTTCGCACTGCTGGTCACGGTTGAGACCGTCAATGAAGGTCTTCAGCACCTCAAAGGTCGCGTCGTCGGCATAGGCCGCCAGAATCTCACGAAATCCTTCATCGCTGGGATTGGCGCCATAGTCCAGCTCCACGACACCTTCCTGTGCGTCGAACTCCCTGGCGTTGGCGACGATATAGCAAACGTCGTCCAGACTGATTGCCTGCATGATACACCTCCGGTTGAGGTCCCAGCATAGCCGCTTGTTCGCACCCGGCTATTGATAAGGATCAAGAAGACCGGACGCACCGAGACTCGCTGGCGGATATGAGATGTGTCACCCTGTTCCATGAGGTTTCTACAGGAGGAGTCCATGGCCGGGATTGCCAGCCGCGATACGGCAGAAACCAGAAGCCAAGGGCAGAAGACAGAAGGCGGGTGTCTGTGTGGCGCCGTGCGCTACGCTATCCGCGGTCCCATAGAGACATTCCAGTATTGCCACTGCTCCCGCTGCCGTCGGGCCAGTGGCGCGGCCTTTGCCGCCAATCTGTTTGTCCCGCCTGAGCAGTTCGTCTGGCTTGCCGGCGAAAACACAGTGGTGCGCTACGAGGTTCCGGAGGCGGCGGCTTTCGGCACAGCCTTTTGTCCGGCCTGTGGGTCGCCAGCACCACGCCTGGGGCGCAACGGCAAGGCCGTCAAGGTCCCGGCAGGCGGCCTGGACGCCCATCCCGGCCAAACGCCGCAACGCAGCATCTTCTGGGATTCACGGGCGGCATGGCTGGAGGAAACGGCGACCTTGCCCCGATTTCCAGAGATGCCGTAGGACGGTACAGGCATCACCCGTCATCGTGCTTCGGAATGACGTTCCGCCAGGATGCGGTCGAATGTCTCAAGCTGTCGGGTGACGCGGCCATATACGGTATCCGGCGGATAGAGGCCGTCATGGTCTGGCGCGCCGGGTTCCGTTCCTGTGAAAAGCCGGATGGCCTGTTCGACGGTCTGCACTGGCCATATATGGAACTGGCCGGCTTTCACTGCCTCCGACACGTCGTCGTTGACGATCAGGTTGACCGCGTTCATCGCCGGTATAACGACGCCCTGGTCGCCGGTCAGCGGGCCGGCCTGCTGGCAGGCGCGGAAGAACCCCTCAACCTTATAGTGAACGCCGCCTATAGGCTGGGCCTGGCCACGTTGATTGACCGATCCGGTGATGCCCAGGTCCTGGCGCAACGGAATACCGGACAGATCCGACAGAATCGCCAGCAATTCGGCGATCGAAGCGCTGTCACCTTCGACCAGGCCATAGCTTTGCTCGAACGTCACCGAGCAGTCGAAGGACAGGGGGAAGCGACGGGCGAAGTGACCGGCAAGGAACCCTTGAAGCACCATCACGCCTTTTTGCTGGATAGGACCGGAGAGAAAGACATCGCGCTCGATGTTGGTGACGCCCGACCGGCCGATGGAAGCGCGGGCCGTGATGCGCACCGGCGCGCCAAAGGCATGGTCGCCAACGTCGCGGACGGTCAGGCCGTTGACCTGGCCGACGACGGTGCCCTGGGTGTCGATCATGGTCTGGCCCTCGGCGATGGACCGGTGCATCAGATCTTCGATGCGTGCATTGCGTCGCCGCCGCTGGTTCAGTGCGTTGTCCACCATGGCACAGGTGATGGCCGGTCCGTTGTCCGCATCGCGGAATTGAACGGCCTCGGTGATCACGTCCTCCAGGATCTCGAAACGGCTGGTGAGCTTGCGGCGATCCTGGGCCCAGCGGGCGGCCATGCCGAATAGCCTCTGTAGGGCTTCATCCTCCAGATACATGCCATCGCCGTGTCGTTTCGCGATGATCTGCAGCATGGCGCCGTAGGTCGCCAGGTTCTCCGGTGAGGATTCAAGGTCGGTATCAATATCGGCCTTGACCTTGAAGAAGGTCTGGAAGTCGGGGTCGATGGAGAAGAAGGCGTAGTACCAGCGCGGCGCGCCGATCAGAACCACGTTGAGCTCCAGCGGTATGGGCTGCGGACGCGGCGCCCCGGCGATGGGAATACCGCTGGCCCGGTGGAACTCCTCCATCTGAATCCGGCGGTCGCGCAGGGCGCCTTTCAGCATGACCCACAACATGGGATTGGCCGCCAGGGCCTCGGCCCGAAGGACCAGGACCCCGCCATTGGCCTTGTGCAGGGCGCCCGCCCGAATCATGGTGAAGTCGGTGTCCAGGATGCCGCCGACCTGGCGATATTCAATGGATCCGAACAGACTCTGATAGGTGGGATTCGCCTCCAGCACCACCTTGGGGCGGTCCTCGTCGCCATGGTCCACAAGCAGGTTGACGCCGTAGCGACCCTCCGGCATGGCGGAGGGGGGCCGTGGCGGTGCGCCCTCCACGTCAGGCCGGAAGATGGCAATGTTGTCGAGGACGTCTTCACGCAGCTCGACCAGCCAGCGGGTCAGACCTGTATAGGCCTGGAAATCAGCATTGAGCTGATCAATCGTGCCGGCGATAGCGTCGCTGGCGACCTGGCGGTTGAACTCCTGCACCCAGTCAATCAGCTCCATCTGTTGCCGTGCGGCCCAGCGATTGACGGTGGAGAGTTGCTCGGCAACCGTACGTGCAGATTCCTCCATCTGCGGCCGGTCGGCCTCGGCGATCTGTTCCGGATCCATCGGCTGGCCCGCGGCGTCAATCGGCACCACCATCATGCCGCGCGGTGATTGCACCACATCGACATTGTGCTCTTTGGCCTCCTTGCGCAGGGCCTCGATCCGTTCGGTGACCTGCGCGCGAACTTTCTCGCCAGCCCGATTGACCTCCTGCTGATATTCTTCGCCGGAAAAGGCACGGCTCAGGGCTTCCCGCAGTTGCACCACCAACTGGCCCATGCGGTCACGAAACTTGCGTCCGACACCGGCGGGCAGGCTGATGGGCCGGGGTTCGTTAGGGCGCCGGAAATTGTTCAGGTAGAGCCAGTCCGCGGGTCGGGGGCGGTTCTGAACGACCGTGTCCAGATACTCCATGGTTGCCGTCATGCGCCCCGAGCGATCCTCGCCGAGAACATAGACATTGAAACCGGAGTCGGTGATCGAGAGGCCAAACTCCAGTGCTTCGCGGGCCCGCGCATGGCTCGACATGGCGAACACTTCGCCGCCTTTGAGTGGTGGCAGCGTATAGCGTGGAAAGCCCACATCATCAGCCGACAGGGGAGTCGGCGCGCCGGTTGCCTGGGGCGGGTTGGCGGCGGCGGTGACCGGGGAACCGTCGGCAGCGTCGGACATGGACTGAGCTCCGGTTGAGGCAATGAGGAGGGGCGTGCCGATGCAGTCTAGTTGGCGGAGGGCGGCGGCCATAGTCCCGCTGGCAGATGACCGTGCTAGCTGCCGCAGTTGTGACGCGACAAAGGCGGCCTCAGCCGTCGGCGGTGGTTTCAATGCGAATGGTCCCGGTCAGCGTCCGGTGAACCGGACAGCGGTCGGCGATTTCCAGCAGCCGCTCCCTCTGGGCCTCATCCAGATCGCCATCAATATGAATCCGACGGTGGATGAGGTCCACCTTGCCGTCCCGTGACTCACATTCGGCACAGTCTTCCGCGTGAATACGTTCATGGCGAAGGTCTATGCTCACACGTTGCAGCGGCCACTCCTTACGGTCGGCATACATGCGCACGGTCATGGATGTGCAGGCGCCGAGCCCCGCCAGAAGCAGGTCATAGGGCGTCGGGCCGCTGTCATCGCCGCCGACGCTAAGCGGCTCATCGGATCGCAACCGGTGCTGGCCGGCATCTATGGTCTGGGCGAAGCGGGTGCCGGCAACGGAACGGACGCGGACCTCCCCTGCTGGCCGGGCTTCGCCAGCGTCATCCATGGCCGGCTCCGGAAAATAGCGAAGAGCCCAGGCGGCAATGACCTGCGCTGCATAGGCGGCATCCTGCGGCCGGGTCAGGAGATGATCCGCATCGTCCAGCGACAGGAAGCTCTTAGGGTGTCTGGCTGCGGCGAATATCTCGCCCGCATGGCCAATCCCGACAATCGCGTCGCGCGGCGCGTGGATGACGAGCAGCGCGCGACGCAGGGACGCAACTTTGCCCAGTACCATCTGATTTTCGATGTCGTGCAGAAACTGGCGGGTCACCCGGAACGGCCGGCCGGCGATGGCCACCTCTACGGCGCCGTCTTGCTCGATCATTTCTCGCTGGCCATCGAACAGATGCGCCACGTGGGCCGGATCGGCCGGTGCGCCGATGGTCACAATCGCCTTGACGCTTGGCATGGCGCCGGCCGCCGCCAGAACCGCAGCACCGCCCAGGCTGTGCCCGATCAGCAGGTCGGGTGCACGGTGCGTTTGCCCGAGCCACGCGGCCGCGGCTTCCAGATCGGCGACGTTCGATGAGAAATTGGTGTTGGCGAACTCGCCGTCGCTGCCGCCAAGCCCGGTAAAGTCGAAACGCAGAACGGCGAAGCCCTGCTCGACCAGGCCAGCGGCGATCCGCGACGCTGCATGGGTGTCCTTGGAGCAGGTGAAGCAGTGGGCAAACATGGCGAGGCCGCGCGCGGCGCCGGGCTCCGTTCCAGCCGGATGGTCCAGCCGCGCGGCGAGGCGATCGCCGCCGGCCCCGGGGAAGGAGACCTTCTGACTGGAGCGCGCTGTGGGCCGGCGGTTTTCGGGCGATTGCGGCAAGGCCATGGGAGTTTCCTCGGCTGCAGGGTGTGGATGTCGCCGCGCCGGTGGAGTCTGGCCAGGCGGCGGAACGTCGGGGCTCTATATATGGCGCTCCGGCGTGGCCACGCCCCCAACTGGTCGTCAGATTAGCAGCGCCAGACAGGGGTGTCCCGGCCACCGAAGTTTTCCACAGAAAACTCCCGGCCGGGGTATGCAGAAAGGCATTGCATCACTGCGACGGCTTCCCTATATTCCGGCCTCCCGCTCAGCAGCGGGGGCCCATGTCCAGCACAGGGTGCGGAAGTCCGGTCTGACCGGCGGTGGCAGTGTGTCACCGCCTGGTTTTGTCGGTCTGATGCGGTGTCTGGGTGGTGGCCCTCAAAGGGTCGGGAACGTGCTGTTTGACATTGTAAAATGAGGAA